>DATIRX010000257.1:0-6904 GCA_035469225.1 Bryobacteraceae bacterium | reverse complement strand
ACTTCCCGTGGAACGAACGGTCCCGCGCAGGGGATCATAGAGGACTGCTTTGCTACTCGGCGGGCCATTGAAGGGATTAAGGCTGCCACCGGCGATAAGAATGTTCCCGTCCCGAAGAAGAGCGGCGCTCCGCTGATATATTGTCCCACCCAGATCATGCCGGATTAACAATTTCAGAGACGTTTCCTTCAGTTCATAGATCCAAGCGGAAGACGAACCGATCACCACCAGCCGTCCGTCTGGCAACACGATCGGTGCGCCTTCTTCCATCGTGTCCAGCGTTGCGGTGACGCCTGCCACCGGATCGTATAGAGCGGGGTTCTTCCCTCTTTCGTCTGCAAGGAACACCCGGCCATCCGGCAACAGCAATGCTGCGTTGATGTAGCCCGGCACAGATCCTGCTGTCGAGAACGTCTCCGTTGTGGGATCAAACAATTCCAGGCTGGATCCACTCGCGATCAGGACTCTTCCATCGTGCAGCCTCACTGCTAGAGCGAGGTATCGTTGAGCCACCATGTCGCCAACCCGCCGCCAGGTTCCGTTGGTCGGATCGTACACTTCGGCGAATTTGGTCCCCCCACCATCGCCAGCAAACCCACCGATTGCCAATACCCGGCCGTCCTTCAAAAGCGTGGTGGTGTGAAAGGTTCGGGGGACCACCATTTCCCCTGCTCGAACGACCTGCTGCGCGTCGCAAACGTTGATTGCAAACACGAAAAGCGAAAACAGAATATGAAAGCGGATACGCATTTTAGACTCCTCCTTGCCTTGCCGACGATACCCTCGTACCCTATCTGAATTTCAAGCCATCTACCTTGAACCTGGCATCGACCGGTCCGCGGCCAGCTGTCGAGTGTGGAGTTAGTAGTCTGCTCATGAACCAGCATTATTGGGCTGGACGTCCGTGCTATGCAATGAGGAACTGCTGAGGATTCTGTTTGGGTGTAAACTAATGAAACTAAGGCGTATCGTTAAGGGTTCGGAGGGTATGGCGGCTTCCAACGGCGTCGAGCGGATCAGATTCGGCCCCTTTGAACTCTCTGGTTCGACGGGCGAATTGCTCAAAGAAGGCGTTCTGCTCAAGCTTCAGCCCCAGCCTTTTCACGTGCTGCGGTTACTGGTTGCGCGCCCAGGGGAGTTGGTCACGCGTGAGGAAATCCAGGAAGCGCTGTGGCCAAACGGAACCACCGTCGAGTTCAGCCAGGGCCTGAACTTTTGTATCCGGCAGATCCGGGCGGCGCTCAACGACGATGCCCGGGAACCCAGGTTCATCGAAACCCTGCCGAAGCGCGGGTACCGCTTCATCGCCCCGGTCGAAGTTTTTCCGCCAAATGAGGCCACGCTCGCGGACGGCACGCTCGCGGATGCCGAGCCAGCGCGGAAGAGTCTGAAATGGTGGTTGGCGGGGACGGTCGCCGCGGCGGTGATCCTGTTCGTAGCGATTCTTCCGACTCAATTTCGAACGGCTCCGGAAGCGATCCTGGTGCGGCCTTTCGTGAGCCTGAATCTCCCGCAAGAGGATGCCTGGTTCGCGGACGTACTTACGCAGCAGTTGGTGGCAAGTCTGGCGGACACCAAGTCTCTACGCGTAATCCCTTGGTCGTCCTCCATGGCATTGAAAGGCCAGAGTCTCGGCGTGCGTGAACTCGGGGCCCGCTTTCACGTCGATTCCATCCTGGAAGGTTCCCTGCGCAGATCGGGAGACCGTCTCCGTTTAACGACGCAGCTCGTGGACGTGGCGTCGGAGCGCATACTTTGGTCCAATCAAGACGAGCGGGATGCGCGCGATCTCGGCAAAGTACAAGACGATTTGCTCATCGCCATCACGGGCACTCTGAAGCTCAGGATTACGGAAGGCACAACTCCTCCGGCCCGGCGCCGCCCGCAGGATCTGGAGACATACAACCTCTACCTGAGGGCGCTCTACCTCGCCGACGAGTTTTCCACGGACGGCGTGGCGCAAAGTATCGATGATTTTGAGGAAGTTATTCGGCGAGCGCCCGGGTATGCGCCCGCGTACGCAGGATTGGCAAACGCACTCACCATTTTCCCATTCGTTCAAGCGTCGGCGCCTTCGAAGGACGTCTTGGCTCGCGCTAGAAGTGCGGCCCAGCAGGCGATTGCCTTGGACCCCGGCCTCGCAGCCGCGCACACCGCCCTCGCACACTCGCTTTACAACAGTTGGGACTGGAAGCCAGCGGAAAAGGAGTTTCGAACGGCGCTGAGTCTCGATCCCGATTCCGCGGTGACACTCCAGCTTCATGCTATGTCTCTTGTAGCTCAGGGACGGGCCGAAGAAGGGGTTCGAGAAGCGAATCTTTCGGTGGCGCTGGCCCCCACGTCCGGCCTAATCGCCTTTTCTTTTTCACAGGTATTAGTTCAGACCGGCCACTTCGACGAAGCGATCGCGCAGAGCAAAAGAACGCTCGAAATTTTTCCCCATTTCCCGCTGGCCTATATCAGTCTGGCTCGCGCGTACGCGATGAAAGGGATGATCCCGGAAGCTCTTGGAACCTTGCAGGAATGGGCCAAATACGATCCGCGATCCGATACGCTGCGGCCGCTCTGGACTGCTCGTACATTGGCGCTTGCGGGACAAAAAGAGGAAGCCGAGCGCTTGATCCGCGCCTGGCGTGACCATACAGCTTTGCGAAAGAGTCTGCATATGGCCTATGTGGTCGCTCTACTTGCCTGTGGTGACACCGACGAAGCGCTAGCGGCGCTCCTCCAGTCCGTCGAGCAGCATGCGCCCAGCATGATCTGGCTCAAATCTACACCCGAGCTGGTCCCGATTCGTTCCGATCGCCGCTTCGCCCAGGCCCTGGCTCAGATGAATTTGGACTAAGCGGGGCAGTGTGGTGAAATAGAGAAGACGCCCCCGAGTCTGGAGGAAACACCCCATTGAACCTAGCAGTCCTTGCCCTGGAAGACGGTACGGTCTTCGAGGGACAGAGTTTTGGTGCGCCCGTCGAACGAGCAGGCGAGGTAGTCTTCAATACCGCCATCACCGGATACCAGGAAGTCTTCACCGATCCGTCGTACTCCGGGCAGATCGTGGTGCTGACGAATCCGCAGATCGGCAACTATGGCGCGAACGCCAACGATTCGGAATCGGCGCGCCCCTATATCGAAGGGCTGGCGGTGCGCGAGTTCTCGCCGCTCTCGAGCAACTGGCGCTCGGATGAAACCGCTCAGAAGTTTTTGACCGAGAATGGCGTCCCGGTGATTTCCGGGATCGACACGCGCGCGCTGGTGCTGCATCTGCGATCCCGCGGGGTCATGCGCGGAGTTTTGTCGTCGATCTCGACCGACGCCAGGGAATTAGTCGAGCGGGCCAGGAAATCTCCCTCGATGGCGGGCCTGGACCTGGCCACTCGCGTCTCCACATCCCAGGTCTATACATGGGACCAGCCCGCGATTGCCGCGTCGCCGTCGGAACATGTCGGGGATGCCGCGGATCCGCGGTTTAACGTGGTGGCTTACGATTTCGGCATCAAGCGCAACATCCTGCGGATGCTGGTGCAATCCGGCTGCAAGGTCACGGTGGTCCCGGCCGGCACGAAATCCGAAGACGTGCTCGCGTTGAAGCCGAGCGGCGTGTTTCTTTCCAACGGTCCGGGCGATCCGGAGCCGCTCACGTATCAGGCGGAGCAGGTGCGCAAGCTGGTGGGGCGCGTGCCGATTTTCGGCATCTGCCTGGGGCACCAGATTCTGGGGCTGGCGCTGGGCGGGAAGACCTACAAACTGAAGTTCGGGCATCGGGGCGCGAACCATCCGGTGTTGAACAAGGTTACCAACCGGGTGGAGATCACTTCCCACAACCACGGGTTCGCGGTGGATCCGGATTCCCTCAACCTGAACGAAATCGAAACGACGCACACGAATCTGAACGACGGAACGCTGGAGGGATTCCGGCATCGTAATCGTCCCGTGTTCTGCGTGCAGTATCATCCGGAGGCGGCCCCTGGTCCGCACGATTCGCACTACTTGTTTGGCGATTTTGTGAAGCTGATGGAGGCCGGGAAATAACTTGCCGCGGCGCAACGACATTCACCGCATTCTGATCGTGGGCTCGGGGCCGATCATCATCGGGCAGGCTTGCGAATTCGATTATTCCGGGGCGCAGGCGTGCAAGGCGCTGCGCTCGGATGGATATGAAGTGGTCCTGATTAATTCGAATCCGGCGACCATCATGACGGATCCGGATCTGGCGGACAAGACCTATATCGAGCCGCTGAGCGTGGAGTACGCCGCGGAAGTGATCCGGCGGGAGCGTCCGGACGCATTGCTTTCCACCGTAGGCGGGCAAACGGGCTTGAATCTTTCGGTGGCGCTGGCCGAGGCGGGTGTACTGGAACAGTACGGCGTGGAACTCATTGGCGCGAAACTGGACGCGATCAAGAAGGCCGAAGACCGGCTGCTGTTCAAAGACGCGATGAAGAAGATCGGCCTGGATCTGCCGACGTCGCAACTGGTGACGGATGTGGAAAGCGGCCTGGAGTTCGCCGCGCGCATCGGATATCCGGTGATCCTGCGGCCGAGCTTCACCATGGGCGGTTCGGGCGGCGGCATCGCCTACAACCGCGAGGACCTGGTCGAGATTCTGGAACACGGCCTGGACCTTTCGCCGGTGCATGAAGTGCTGATCGAAGAGAGCGTGCTGGGCTGGAAAGAATTCGAGCTGGAGGTTATGCGCGATCAGGCGGACAACGCCATCATCGTGTGCTCCATCGAAAATTTCGATCCCATGGGCGTGCATACCGGCGATTCGATCACCATCGCTCCGGCGCAGACGCTGACCGACCGCGAATATCAGATGATGCGCGATGCCGCGCTGCGGTGCCTGCGCGAGATCGGAGTGGACACGGGCGGATCGAACGTGCAATTCGCCATCGACCCGAAAAGCGGCCGCATGGTGATCGTGGAAATGAATCCGCGCGTTTCACGTTCCTCCGCTCTCGCTTCCAAAGCCACGGGGTTTCCGATCGCCAAGATCGCGGCGAAGCTGGCCGTGGGGTATCGGCTGGACGAGATCAGGAACGACATCACGCGCAAGACTCCGGCGTGCTTCGAGCCGACCATCGATTACGTGGTGGTCAAGATCCCGCGGTGGCAGTTCGAGAAATTCCCGGGCGCCGAGCCGGTGCTGGGCACGCAGATGAAGAGCGTGGGCGAAGTGATGGCCATCGGCAGGACCTTCAAGCAGGCGCTCGGCAAAGGGATGCGGAGCCTGGAAACCGGCAAAGCCGACGGCGCCGTGACGTTTCAGGACGATCTGATCGAGCCGCGGCTGATTACGCCGAATCCGGACCGGCTGGGCTATGTTCGATTCGCTTTCGAACGCGGCTACTCCGAAGATCAGGTGCATGCGCTGACCTCCATCGATCCGTGGTTCCTGCGTCAGGTGCGCGAAATCGTGGACCTGGAACGCGATATGGGCAAGGTTACGCTGGGCTCGATCACGCGCGAGCAGTTCGTGAATGCCAAGCGCAATGGCATCTCCGACAATCAGCTGGCTCGGACCTGGAAGGTGGGTCCGCTGGATGTGCGGGCGCGGCGAAAAGAACTGGGCGTGGTGGCGGTGTTCAACCGCGTGGATACCTGCGCGGCGGAGTTTGAAAGCTTCACGCCGTACCTGTATTCCAGTTACGAATCCAGCTGCGAGGCGGCGCCCTCGAAGCGCAAGAAAGTGATGATCCTGGGGAGCGGCCCGAACCGCATCGGGCAGGGAATCGAATTCGATTACTGCTGTTGCCATGCGTCGTTCGCGCTGCAGGGGTTTGATGTCGAATCGATCATGGTGAATTGCAATCCCGAGACGGTTTCGACGGATTACGACACCAGCGACCGTTTATATTTCGAGCCGTTGACGCTGGAAGAAGTGCTGAATATTTACGATACCGAGAAGCCCGACGGCGTGATCGTGCAGTTCGGCGGGCAGACTCCGCTGACTCTGGCGCTCCCGCTGAAGCGCGCTGGCGTGCCGATTATCGGGACCGATCCGATGAACATCGATCTGGCGGAAGACCGCAAGCTGTTCGGCAAGCTGCTGGACGAGCTGAATATCCCGGCTCCCGAAAACGGATCCGCGACCACGGCGGAAGGCGCCTGCGATGTGGCGCGGCAGATAGGCTATCCGGTGCTGGTGCGGCCCAGCTACGTGCTGGGCGGGCGCGCCATGGTCATCGCCTACGACGAAGACACCGTGCGGCGATACATGCAGGAGGCCGTGATCTTCTCGCAGGATCGGCCGGTGCTGATCGACCGGTTCCTGGAAGACGCTACCGAAGTGGACGTGGACGCGCTGGCGGATACCTCGGGCGCGGTGCTGATCGCCGGGATCATGGAGCACATCGAAGAGGCGGGCGTGCATTCAGGCGATTCGAGCTGCGTGCTGCCGGCGACGTCGCTGGCGGAAGAAACCGTGGCGACCATCCGGGCATACACCGAGCAGCTGGCGCGGGCGTTGAACGTGATCGGACTGATGAACGTGCAGTACGCGGTGAAGGACGGCAAAGTGTACGTGCTGGAAGTGAATCCGCGGGCCTCGCGGACCGTGCCTTATGTAAGCAAGGCGACCGGAGTGCCGCTTCCCAAGATCGCCGTGGGGCTGATGCTGGGGAAAAAAATCTCCGATTTTACCGACGCCACGGGAGTGCTGCCGGTCCCGCAATTCTTCGTGAAGTCGCCGGTATTTCCGTTCAACAAGTTTCCCGGTGTGGATCCGTCGCTCGGTCCCGAGATGCGTTCCACCGGCGAGGTGATGGGCGTGGGCGAGAATTTCGGGGAAGCCTTTGCCAAGGCGCAGCTGAGCGCCGGCACGCCGCTGCCCGATAAGGGCCGCGTATTCCTGACAGTGAACGATCGCGACAAGCTGGTGGCCGCGGTGCTCGCCAAGCGGCTT
>DATIRX010000256.1:0-2977 GCA_035469225.1 Bryobacteraceae bacterium | reverse complement strand
GTGTTTTCGGTGAGCTTAAGCTGATCGTCAGGGCCCTCAAAGCACAGGTGCGAGAGGGGGAAACCGAGGGCGGCGTCGGCAGCAGCAAACACGCCGGCGGCTTCGGGAAACGCTCCCGCCAGGGATTTGCCCATGCCGGCGTATTGGGAACCCTGGCCGGGAAAAAGGAAGGCTGTTTTGCTCAATTCACGATTCTAACAGGGCGAGCCGGGTTTCCAGATATGGTTCCCTGATATAGTAAGGACGTGAAGCGCAAGCGCACGCCAGTACCCGAGCCGGAGCCGGTGGTGATTCCGGAGGCCCTGCTGGAGGAAGCCAAACGATCGATCCAATCTGACCGTTTGCATAAGACCGTAACGTGCACGGTGTGCGCCAGCGAATGCGCTCCCAATTCCGCGGAAGGGCTCTGCTGGGTGTGCCGCCGGCTGAAACTGAGCGCCTGGCGGGATTCCGATTCCCAAATGCCCGCGCAGGAATAGCGCGCGTCAAAGTTCCGGATAAAACTCAAAGAAGGCGTCCAGGGACTGCATGAGCTGATGGCGTATTTCCTTTTCGCCGCCTTCCAGCAAATGCATGGTGACGTGCGCGTTGTTGCCGTTCTTCAAGCGGATCTCGGCCTCGCACAGTTCTTCGATTTCATCGGCGGGCAGCAGCCGCAGTCCGTACACCAGCGCAAGTTTAGCCATCGCGCCCCTATTGTAACCGGAGTTAGAAATCCGCCCGCGCGACGCCGGTGGAGGGAGCTTTCTCAAACACCTGCTTCACGTCGAACTCGCCGTTGGGCAGCTTCACGTGCGTGGCGATGGTCAGGGTCTTCCCGTCGCCGGAAAGAGTCCATACCTCGCGCTGGGTGAGCCTGGCCCCCTGATAATCACGGGACGTTTCGATCACCAGCATGTCATTGTCCCAGTGAGCTGAACCTTTGTTTTCGCCGTTGACGGCCGGCTTGCCGTCGGTGGTGTACCTGATCTCGGTGGTGACTTCGCCTTGCGCGCCCTTCTGATACGTGGACATCGATAGCTCCGGATCTGTGTGCCGGATCTGGCGCATCATGACCTCGGGCGCCGGGAACTGCCCATACTGGCTCCTGGCCAGGTTGAGCATCCAGCTGCCGGAAAGATTCGGAGCGGCGGACAGCGGCGCAGCCAGTAGAGCTGCAAACATCACGGTACGATTCAGCATATTTGAAGCATATCAGCGAGGGGTTCGGAAGACCCTCAGGCGAATCTCTTAGGATAGGTAAGACGAATCATGCATGCCCCTTTGGAACCCGCCTCACATTATTTCTATTCCGATCGCCTGAAGCTGCAGTTCTGGGACTGGGGGACGAACGGAAAACCAGTCCTGATTCTGGTCCACGGCACGCGCGACCATGCCCGCAGCTGGGACTGGATCGCACGCGCGCTGCGCGACGATTATCACGTTTACGCGCTGGACCTGCGAGGCCACGGCAACAGCGCCTGGGCGCCGGGCGCGCTTTACAGCGTCCAGGAACACATCTTCGACCTGACGGTATTCGCGGACATCATCGGAGCCTACCCGGTGCGCCTGATCGGGCACTCGCTGGGCGCGATCGTGTCGCTGTACTTCGCGGGAACGTATCCGGAGAAGGTCGCCAAGCTGGTGGCGATTGAGGGGGTGGGCGTGGGACCGCTGGGGTCGCCGCCGAAACCGGCTCCGGAGCGGATGATGAACTGGATCGAAAAGACCCGCAATGTGGACCAGCACGCCTCGCGCAGCTATCCGACGTTTGCCGCGGCGGTGGCCCGTATGAGGGAAGCGAATCCTCTCCTGTCGCAGGAGGTGGCCGAGCATCTGACCCTGCACGGGACCAACTGGAATGCGGACGGATCGCTGGTGTGGAAATTCGACAACTACACTCGCGTGATTCATCCCTTCGGACTGGATCTGAACGAGGCAGTGCAGCTACTGGGACGGATCGGCTGCCCCACGCTGCTGTTCTGGGGCCGGCAAAGCTTCGCGCGCGATCCGGACGCGGATCCGCAGGCCGCGGCGATCCGGAATAAGGCGATCGTGAAGGTCGACCAGGCCGGGCATTGGCTGCATCATGACCAGCTGGATTTGTTCTTGCGGGAGACGAAGGGATTCTTAGCCGCGAATGAACGCAAATAGAAAATGACCTGCAAGAAGTGCAGAGTTCCGATGACGGAGCTCAAGGGGCACATTTACCACAAGAAAAGGAAGTGGAAGTGCCCGCAATGCAAGCGAGTCCGGATGCAGGCGCCGAAACGAGTCGTCAGGCGCTGACGGTCTCGCCGACCTTGGCCGAATACCGCTTGTCGATGTAGTCGTTCAAAATCGCGATGAACTCGGGGACGATCTTATCGCCGCGCAGAGTGAGCTTGAGCTTTCCATCGACGTACACCGGTGCGACGGGTTCCTCGAAAGTCCCCGGCAGCGAGATGCCGATATTGGAATGCTTGGATTCGCCGGGGCCGTTTACGACGCAGCCCATCACGGCGACTTTCATTTCCTCAACACCGGCATAACGCGCTTTCCATGAAGGCATCTGCTCGCGCAGATAGGTCTGGATCTGGTCGGCCATGTCCTGAAAGAAAGTGCTGGTGGTGCGGCCGCAGCCCGGGCAGGCGGTCACCTGCGGGGTGAAGCTGCGCAGCTCCAGCGCCTGCAGGATCTGCTGGCAGACAATGACTTCGTCGGTGCGATCGCCTTTGGGCAGCGGGGTGAGCGAGGCGCGAATGGTATCGCCGATGCCGTCCTGCAGAAGAATCCCGATGGCCGCGGTGGATGCGACAATGCCCTTCGATCCCAAGCCGGCCTCGGTGAGGCCGAGGTGCAGCGCGTAATCGCCTTCGGCAGCCAGCATCCGGTACACGCGAATCAGATCCTGCACGCCGCTGACTTTGGCGCTGAGGATGATGCGGTCCTTAGGGAGTCCATAGTGCTCGGCTGCCTTGCCGGATTCGATGGCGCTGGCCACGATGGCGCGCAGGGT
>DATIRX010000255.1:0-6345 GCA_035469225.1 Bryobacteraceae bacterium | reverse complement strand
CCCGGCGTGGTGGCGGCGCCGGTACGGTCGAGAGTTGGAAGCCCTGCTGGAGGATTCGGGATCCGGATGGCGTGACGTCTGGGATCTATTCCGGGGAGCGATGGAGATGCAAATGTCGAAATGGACTTTCGGAGCAATCGTGGCGGTGTGCGGGATCGCGGGTCTGGCGTTCGCGGCCGCGGTAGCTTATTCGATGCCTTACCAGTACCAGTCCACGGCGATTCTCAGAGTACCCGTGGCCGAGACGGACACGCTGCTGCCGGAAACTGCGAAAGCGGCGCTATCTCGTGCTCTTCTCGTGACGATCATTAGCGACCAGGGACTCTACGTGCGAGAGCGGAGGGCTATGCCAATGGAAGATGTGATTGACCGAATGCGCCGCGCGATCTTGATCCGACCCGCTGGCCGCAACCTGGTCGCAGTGCGATTCATCGACCCGGATCCGTCAACGGCCAAGCAGGTCACCCAAATGCTAGCCGGAAGGTTCGAGGGTTTCGAAGTTCTGGATCCGCCGAGTCCGCCCCAGCCCGTGGGTGAAGGAAAGCGCCTGGGCTTGGCTCACCTGGGATTACCAGCGGGCCTCTTGTTTGGAGTTGTACTCGCTCTAATTCTCCAGCGACGCAAGCCAACGGCGAGCTAATCCGTCCAAATGACTAGGATGGCGTTTTGAACAGCACTAGCGCGACCCGGCTTTCCTGAGCTGCCCCGATCTGGCCCAGCTTCAGAAAATGTCCCAGCAGCGCAAGGATCCAGCCAGATTTCTTCAAGCGGTACTGGCTCAAAAGAACGTCCGGCCGCTGCCCTAATGTTATACTCGTGATTTCGTCTGACCCCCCAATGAAACATCGAATCGTACGTAATATTCGCCGCGCCGATGCCGAAGGCGTCCGGCTGCTCGGCCAGATGGGCGTCGCCACGGTCCATGAAGCGCAGGGCCGAACCGGGCTGCTGGCTCCCTACATGCGCCCGATCTATACTTCGGCGCGGGTCGCAGGTCCGGCCGTCACCGTGCTGTGCCAGGCCGGCGACAACCTCATGATTCACGCCGCCGTCGAACTGTGTCAGGCGGGCGATGTACTGGTGGTCACCTGCACCGCCGAATCGACGGACGGCATGTTCGGCGACCTGCTGGCCACGTCCCTGAGGGCCCGGGGCGTCGCGGGGCTGATCATCAATGCGGGCGTACGCGACGTCGCCGATCTCACCGCCATGGATTTTCCGGTCTGGTCGAAAGCCATCTCGGCCATGGGAACCGTGAAAGCCACGCTGGGGTCGGTCAATGTTCCGATCACGTGCGCTGGAGAACTGATCCGCCCGGGCGACGCAGTGATCGGCGATCTGGACGGAGTGGTGGTGGTCCCGCGGGAGGACGTGGCCGAAGTGGTCAAGGCCAGCCAGCAGCGGATTGCGAAGGAAGAGAAAAATCGCGAGAGACTGCGCGCGGGCGAGGCCGGGCTGGACATGTACGGGCTGCGCGCCAAGCTCAAAGAGCTGGGCGTGGTATACGTGGATCAGGAACCGGAATAAGGAGTCGGCATGGGACAGATTGTTGGAGCCTTCGCGACCGTACACGCACCGCAGTTGTTCGTGCGGCCACCTTCGGAAGTGCCGGAGCAGCTGGACGCCGATATCGCGGCGATGAAGCTGCTGGGCAAGGAGCTGGACGAGCTCAAGCCCGACGCCGTCGTAATCTTCGGCAGCGACCATTTGGAGACCTTTTTCCTGTCCTCCGTTCCCACGTTTGCCGTGATCGCGGGCGAAACGTCCAAGGCGCATTTCGCCACCAAGAGCTACAACATGAAGGTGCACCTGCCGCTGGCCGAGGACATCCTCGACAAGCTGGTGCGCGCGGATTTCGACATGGCGTACTCGCAGGACGCCCTGCTCGGCCACAGTTTCGCCGCCGTGTACGAGTGGATCATCGCGGATCGCGACATCCCGGTTGTTCCCATCTTCATCAACACCTATCTGCCCCCTCTGCCGAGTCCGAAACGCTGCCACGCACTAGGCAAAACCATTGGCGACATTATCAAAAGCCGGGGAGAGCGCGTCGTCATCGTCGCCAGCGGCGGCATGTCGCACTATCCCGGCACGTGGAAGTATCCGCAGCCCGCCTACGATTTCGACTACTGGGCCATTGCGCAAATGGAGCGCGGCAACCTGGATCCCATTCTCAATCTATCCGCCGAGCAGCTCGACGAGGTCGGCAACACCGAGATGCTGCCGTGGTATCCGATGTTCGGCGCGATCGGCAACGTCCCCGGCGAGCTGATCACGTATCAGCCCACCTGGCACCATGGACACGCGGTGATGCGGTTTCTGCCGAACAAGCGCAAGGGTCCGCCCACCGGTGAAGTTCCGCCGGCTTACAACTTCCAGCAGGGGGGCTTCGAATTCTACAAGCATCCCGAGCCCTCGTCCTACGCGTTGAACAAGGTCCTCTACGAACTGCGCCTGTCCAGCGACCTGCGCAAGCGTTTCTTCAAGGACACGCAAGCGGTGGCGAAGGAATACGGGCTGAACGCCAAAGAAGCGGTGGCGCTGGAGACCATCAAGGACGAAAACATCGACTCGCTGCGTTCGTTGAAGCCGCATCCGCTGGTGGATGCCGGCGCGCACCCGCTGGGCATGCTGATGTGCCTGGTCGTGGTGCAGGCAGAGGCCCGCAGGCTTCGCGCCGCCGGACAGCTCTAAACATTCGCGCCTTCCTTAAAACTCCCAGGAAACCGACGCCCGGGCGAAACGCGGCGGCTGCATTTCCAGGGGAATCTGCCGCATGAATTGCGGTCCCGTCAGGTCGCTGACGCGGAGGCTTGCACCCAGATTGAGCAAATTGAAAACCTCGACGCTGGCGCGCAGCGTGCCACGATGCAACAGGCCGCGAACCTCAAACGAACGGCTCACTTTGAGGTTCCAGTCGTACACGGAATCGGTGCGATAGCCTGGGGTAACTCCCTGGGATGTTCCACGCGGGGTCGCGTCCACCACAAACGGTCCCTGAGCCAGACCGGTCACAAGCAGCCGCCGGGCATACGGATATCCACCCAGGAACACGGCGGTGTTCATGATTTCCAGCTTTCCAAACCGGCCCGGCAGGGGGAAATACATCCACACTTTCCCGGCGAAGCTGCGGTCCATGGCGGGGCTGCCGCTGGCGAACAGCATGGTGTTCGGGTCGGCATAGAGGGAGCCGATCACGACGCCACGCTGATCCATTCGAAGGCCGCTGGGATTCGTCAGCACGAAATGGTCCTGGCCGAAGGCGGCTGGATCTTGTTCATACACCGGGAGTACGCGGTCATCGGAGGTGCCGGTGCGGGCATCCGGACCGGGATCGAGGAACGTGCGGGGCTGATAGGCCGAAAACGGGACGCCGGTATTCACGGCCGCGATGCGGTCCGCGCGCGTCTGAGGCAGGCAGATTGTTCGAAAACAGGGAGCCGCCGGTGAAGAATGCCGAGCCGGAACCATGCCAGGCCTGCGCCGGCTCACGAAAATCGTAAAACAGCGTGGGGGCGGATGCGCCCAGCCGGACCTGGCTCACGCCATGCGGGTCAGGAAGCGCCACGGGCCGGCCGGGCTGGTATGGATCGGTCGCCGTCATGCCTTGTACCGCGAAGCGGTTGACCGTCCACGATATTCCCTCGAGCGAAAACACCGGCAATTTCTCCCGCGCGATCTGGCCGAAGTCGAGGGAACTCGGAATCACCGCCGGCAGCTTGAGCAGCAAAAACTCGGCGCTGCCGAGCGTGCCGGAGAGACGGATGCTTTGAGCCGGCTCGGCGGCGGAATCCTGCGCCCAGACCCGGACGCTCAGCAGGATCAAGATCGCACAGAGGTGCTTCATGCGCGCCAGGGGATGACGCGAGTATAGCAAGACTTCGCGATTCCCCGGCTCTCCGCAAATCGGTTACGCTAGTTTTTTGCGGTCCGTCCGGACCGTCCTTAGGAGAAGAAACCACCATGAAGATCGGTATCGCCGGACAAGGCGCGTTCGGCATCAAGCACCTGGAAGGCATCGCCAACATACCCGGCATCGAAGTCATCACTCTGACCGGCGGCAATCAGGCCGCGACCGAAGAGGTCGCGAAGAAATTCAAGATTCCGCATTTCACCGGCGATCTGGCCGAAAGCTTGAAACAGCCCGGCCTGGAAGCGATGATCCTGGCGACGCCCACGCAAATGCACGCCAGACAAGCCGAGCAGGTGATGCGGGCCGGCAAACACGTCCAGGTGGAGATCCCCATGGCGGACAGTCTCGCGGATTCCGAGCGCATTCACCAGGTCCAGAAAGAAACCGGCGTGATCGCCATGGCGGGACACACCCGGCGGTTCAATCCCAGTCATCAGTACATTCGTAAAAAGATTGTTGCCGGCGAGCTCAAGGTCCTGCAGATGAACGTACAGACCTACTTTTTCCGCCGCACCAACATGAACGCAGCCGGCAAGCCGCGCAGCTGGACGGATCACCTGCTCTGGCATCACGCCTGCCATACGGTGGATCTGTTTCAGTATCAGACCGGTCAGACGGCGTCGGTAGCGCAAGCCGTGCAAGGTCCCATGCATCCCGATCTGAAGATCGCCATGGACATGGGGATCATCATGAAAGTGCCCGGCGGCGCAATCTGCACGCTGTCGCTCTCCTTCAACAACAAGGGCCCCATCGGGACATTCTTCCGCTATATCTGCGACAACGGGACGTACCTGTGCCACTATGACGATCTGATCGACGGCGACAACAACAAAATCGACATTTCGCACGTCGCGGTGTCGACCAACGGGATCGAGCTGCAGGATCGCGAGTTCTTCGCGGCGATCAAGGAAAAGCGCGAACCCAACTCGAGCGTCGCGCAGGTGCTGCCCGCGATGCAGGTGCTCGACCGGCTGGAGAAAAGCCTGGCGTAAGCCTCCATTCGCCCGGCGTGGCTTTCCACAGCGTCTCGCAGCACCCTGCCAGCCGCGCGCGGTACCTTGTAAGCATGGTCGAATCATTGGGCTTTGTGGGTTTTGGCGAGGCCGCCTTCCACCTGGCCAAGGGGCTTCGCGAAGCAGGCGTGAAGCGCACGTTGGCTTACGACGTCCACACCCACACGCCGCACCTGGGCGAAAGGATAGAGGTGCGCGCCCGCGAAACCCGCACCGAACTGGTGGAATTCTCAGCCGCCCTGGCCGGGTCCACCCCAGTGATCCTTTCCGCCGTGACCGCGGATCAAGCCCTGGCTGCTGCCGAGCAAACTGCTCCTTATCTTACGAGCCAGCACATTTACGCCGACCTGAACTCGGTCTCTCCCCGCACCAAACAGGCCGTGGGCGAGACGATCTCCCGGAGTGGCGCGCGTTTTGTCGAAATCGCCGTGATGGGGCCGATCCCGCCGCTGCTGGAGAAAACGCCGATGCTGATTGGTGGCTCGGCAGCTCCCCGATTCAAGGAAATGTTCGAACCCTACGGCATGCGCCTGGAGGTGGTGTCCACCGACCAGATCGGCCGCGCGGCCGCGGTGAAAATGTTCCGCAGCGTGATCTACAAAGGCCTGGAGGCGCTGATCTTCGAGTGCGTGCTGGGCGCCAGCCAGTACGGAGCCGAAGCGCGCGTCTTCACCTCGCTGGCGGAAAGTTTCCCCGGGATCGACTGGAAGAAGCTGGCCGATTACATGGTCGGGCGCGTGGTGGTGCACGGCGAGCGCCGCGCGCGTGAAATGGAAGAGGTTGCCCGCACGCTCGAGGAACTGGGCGTCGAACCCATCATGGCCGCCGCCACTGCGCGCCGCATGGACTGGGCGGCCGATCTCGGTCTTCGCGATGCTTTCAACGGCGAGTTTCCCAGGACCTATCAGGAAGTCCTCGACGCCATTCAAGTCAAACAATGATCATCTACTTGTGGATCGCGCTCGGCAGCGCACTTGGGGGGATGGCTCGCTACGCTTGCCAGGGTTGGGCTGCGCGGCTGATCAGTGAAACCTTTCCCTGGGGCACCTTGATCGTCAACATCGTCGGCTGCAGCTTCATTGGTTTCTTCGCCACGCTCACGGCGCCGGATGGCCGCGTGATCGTCAGCACCACTGCCCGGCAATTCGTGATGGTGGGAATCTGCGGCGGCTACACGACGTTCTCGTCATTCAGTTGGGAAACGCTCAGCATGGCACGCGACGGCCAGTGGGCCAAAGTCGCGGGTTATGTGCTCGGATCCCTGGTGTTCTGCTTAATCGGAGTATTGCTAGGCCACGTGACGGCACTTACGGTCAACGGGAGATAGAATGCAAATACCAAAAGATGCGGTCCTGCTTCGAATCTTCCTGGGCGAAAACGATCGCTGGCAAGGACAGCCGCTGTACGAAGCCCTGGTTC
>DATIRX010000254.1:0-4058 GCA_035469225.1 Bryobacteraceae bacterium | reverse complement strand
TGTGCAGATTTCCACGATTGCGCTGTCCGGCATGGATCGGGCGCAATCTCAACTCGAGGGCACGGCCCGGCGCCTGGCCCGCGGCCCAAGCCAAACCGACTCGACTGATCTGTCCGCGAACATGGTCGCTCTCCTGAAAGTCCGCAACGACTTCGCCGCCAATACCAAGACGCTCAAAGCCGCCGACGAGATGAAGAGGCGGGTCATCGATATTCTGGCGTAGGCACCCGTCAGACGAAGGGAGGCGTCTCTATGGAGCAGCTTCAGCGGTCGGTCACCGAACTGGCAATCCGGTTACTCGCCAGTCCCGCCGATTCCCTGAGCAACGATCCCGCCGCACTGGCCGAGATCGAGCGAATCGCCACCCAGCTTCTGAAAGAAGTCGCGGCCGCCCGCGCAGCCTCCGCACCCCTCCCGGGTGAACGCCGCGGAGCCTGGCGCATCCCGCAACCCCACGCCTGAGCCTCCCCGGCGTCAGGATCGACCGGTAGCGTCCGCCGGCGCCCCCGCGGCTACCCTGCATGCGCGCAGCGTGTCGCCTCCGTCACGCGGTCGCCGCAGGTGTTAGCGGTCATCAGAAAACGTAGATTTCTGGATATTCGCCGGCAGGGCCGCCGCGGCTTGGCGCAGTTTGAGTTGGAGGTAGGCGAGATAACCTTCCGGGACAGGATGGGCGCGGAGTTCGTCGATAACGGGGCGGAAGTAGGCCAGAGAACGGATCGGCGACAATCGCGGCGCGTCTGCTGGGCGGATCAGGCGGCGTAACGACCCAAGCAGCAGCGCGGTTTCCACAACGTGTAGTGGCACGCGGTCATCGTAGAGACGGCGGGCGAGCCATTGATCCGAAGCACTTGCTCGCAAGGGAGTATCCGGCAGATCAACGTAGAGCGTCAGCACCGAAGAGACGTACAACGCCGGGTTGGAGTCCGGCTGCAACAACTCGGCCGCGGGCGTCACCTTTTCTTCCTCCGCCGTGCCATCGTCTCCTGCTCGCTCTCGTGAACTCGGTAACTGTCACCCTCGATCACGGTCACATCGGCGTGATGCAGCAGGCGGTCCAACAGGGTCACGATGCAAGCAGCATTGGGAAAGACTTCGTTCCACTCTTTGAAGGGCTTGTTGGTGGTGAGAATCACCGATTTTCGTTCGTAACGCCGGTTAATGACTTCGTAGAGTAAATCGGCGGACTTGTCGTCGAAGGAGAGGTAACCTACCTCATCGACGCAGAGTAGGCCCACATTGGCATAGGTGCGCAGCTTGCGGTGCCGGCCTTCAGGAGTCTGGCGATGCAACTCTTCCAGCAAAGCCGCCGCGGAGCGAAAGAGCACGGAGTGACCGGCCAACACCGCCGCGTGGCATATATTTTGCGCGATCATCGTTTTGCCCAGTCCATTGGTGCCCATCAAGATCAGGTTGCGCGCTTCCGGGAGGAAGTCCAATGTCAGCGCGCGTTCGATGATGTCGCGTTCGATCTTGGTTGGCCAGGACCAGTTGAAGTCCGCCATGGGCTTAAACTTCTTGATCTCGGAGAGGCGCAGGCGCCGTTCCAGGCTGCGGTGGGTGCGTTCGGCGGCCTCAGTGTGGGCCAGATGTTCCAGAATCTGGCGCGGCGACCAGCGCTGGTTGGTGGCCCGCGCCAAAAAGTCGTCCACCTCAGCGGCCAGGGCGTGCAAGCCGATCTGTTCGAGTTGCACCGGCAGGCTAATGCTCGGGGTCGTCGTCGTGCGGGTGGGCGAGTTCATCGTAAGTCTCCAGATTGTGGGGACGGACATCCAGCGCCTGAGCCTCCGGATGGCGGCTGAGATCCAGTGCCGGCAGGGGTGAAGCGCGATGATGGCGAAGCAGCAGAAAAGCGACCGAAGAGGCGCGCGGCGTATTCCGTTCGAGCGCTTCCCGGATAGCACGGCGCAAAGCGGCTACGCCATACAGATCCAACAAACGGAGCAGTTGAGAGGTTTGACTGGCGGCCGATTCTCCCTGGGTGAAGGCGCGTTCCAGCAGGTCCTCGCTTTCTGGAACGGCCAGCGCCAAGCGGCCTGCCCGCGTTGCTTGGAGAGCTTTACGTTTGGTGCGCAGCAAGGCTTGTTGATGCGCCGGGTCCAGGACGGATTGCTGCCGGTCATAGGAGCGATGATGGCGTGCGATCTCGGCGATGCCATCCAGGATGCGTACATCCGTGTCGGAGGCGACCAGGGTTAGCGGCCTGCCCACAGCTTCGGGCGGGATGGAATAGTCGTTGAGATCGAAATGCACATAGATAGTCTTACGGGAGCGCACCTGCTCGATCCGATCGGTGTGGAAGAGGTGGAGCGGTAGCGGCAGCAAGCGTGGCTGTTCTTCGGCGAAAGCTTCGGCCACGGAGCGTGCGCTATCGTCGGGCCAGCGCCGCTGGTGCGCTACTTCGTCGCGCCATACCAACGCCTGGCGGTTGCACTCCGCCAGGGTAGTGAATGCGCGGCCTGCCCAGAAGGAATCCCGGACATACCGAATGGCCCTTTCCACGCGGCCTTTTTGATTTCCCGCTCGTACCTGGCAAGGACGTGGCGCGAAGTGATAGTGAGCTGCCAGTTCCAGCAGCCGCGGGTTGAAATGAATCTGGTCGCCACGGCGTTCCAGCACCGCGCTGCGCAAATTATCATACAGGATGACCCTGGGTGCTCCGGACCAGTCCTGGAAGGCGCGCACGTGGCCGCGCAGGAAGTTCTCCATCGTCTGGTCGAAGAAGAACTCCAGATACAGCGCCCGCGACCAGGACAACGTGATCACGAAGCAGGAGAGCTGGCGCTTGGCGCGGCCCACCATGACGGTGCCGAAGTAGGCCCAATCCACCTGTGCTTGCTCGGCAGGAAAAACCTGCAAGCGCAGGAAGGCCTCATGCGGTTGCGGGCGCAAACGGGCGACGGTGCGCCGCAACTGCTCGACGCTGCCGGAGTAGCCGCGATCGCGGATCATCTGATAAAGGCGCGTGGCGCGCAAGCGGGGATGTTGCGCCAACGTTTCGCGCACAAACGGCAGATACGGATCGACAATGGACGGCCTCAGCGGTTCGGCATGCTGGAAGCGTTCCACCTCAATGGCACGCCGTACGGTGTCGGGGTGGACGTTGAGGGCTTGCGCAATCGTGCCGATCTTCCAATGCTCGGCGTAGAAATAGCGGCGAATCTGTACACGGGTTTCAGGGCTGATCATCCCAGCTCACCTTCGTCGTGGAATATGTGGGAAAGGATCGACGAAACGGCTTGGCCGGCCACAGATCGAGCAGCGCAACCATGGATCGGCTCGCTTTTTCAGCCGGCTGGGAGGCGCCACTCGCAGCGCGACCGTCACCGGCGGGGTGATCGTTTCTCCACAGCCGAATGGTGCCGGAGAAATGACCGAAAGGGAAGATTGATCCGTCACGCGAGGCCGACAGTGACGCTGCCGGTACGCACGCTGCCGGTCCCGATGATCGAGCCGGCCTTCCGGACTCCGCTGGTGGCGGTGGTTGGCGACACGGTGTTGCTGCCGCCGGGCTTGCGTGCGGCAAGCTGCGCCGCAATAACGCTGCCCCCGATCGCAGTGCGTACAAATCCAGAACACCATCTGGCATCCCTGGCCGCGGCAAACCCGCTGCCGGAGAACCACTTCGCTCTGAACCGCCATCCGCCCGCACAGGCGGACTTTGACAGTGGCAACGGTTCATGTCAGGGTAGAACCAGCTTCAATGGTGGCCTTCACATGAAGGTTGCCGAGCCAGAACCCCGCTGCTCGAACGGCGGGGTTCTCTTACCGCCCTCCAAGCCACAATACAATTTTCTGCTGAAATGTTTCGATGCTGATGATTGACGGATGATCGCGCCCCCGGCGCGGATGATGTCGCTGTTCCCTCTACGACGGCGGAAAACTCAGAAAACTACGTTTTCTGATGACCGACAACACGCAGGCGCACCGCCACCGGTTTCCCAAGGTTTCCCCATGGCGCTTCTTGCGCGGTGCGCACCGACGCGATGCCGGCAGGTAGGTAACGCCCCGGGTCAGATCTTCCTCACGCGTCCGAAGCCAACATCACCCGCCGAACT
>DATIRX010000253.1:0-2869 GCA_035469225.1 Bryobacteraceae bacterium | reverse complement strand
CTCATGTACGCCGCCGTGCCCAGGATCACGCCGGCCTGTGTCGCGGCCATGCTGAGGGTCGGGGATTGAGTAGCGCCGGCCTCCAGGCCGGCCGACGTGGACGTCGGCCCTACTTTTGCCAGGCCGAAGTCCAGGACCTTCACCGTGCCGTCCGGCTTGACCTTGATATTGGCGGGCTTCAGATCGCGATGCACGATGCCCTTGTCGTGCGCGGCGTCCAGCGCATCGCTAATCTGCTGCGCGATCCCTAGAACCTCGTCGAGCGGCATGGGACCGCGGGGCGATTCGCCTTCCACGAACTCCATCACAAGGTAGTTCGGACCCACGTCGTAAAGCGTGCATATGTTGGGATGGTTCAGCGCCGCGATGGCACGCGCCTCGCGCTCGAATCGTTCGCTGAAGCGCTCGGCGGAAACCTTGATGGCGACGTCGCGGTTGAGCCTGGCATCGCGCGCGCGATACACAGCGCCCATCCCGCCTTCGCCGATCAAAGCGAGGAGTTCGTAGGGTCCAAGCTTGTCGCCTGCCGTCAGAGGCATTGAGTTTCGACCATTCTACTCCAGAGGAGTGCTCGAGCTCCCGGTCAACGGCCTACTCTGGAATACCGTCGGATTCGTCTGGTTCTTCCCTGCTCGGCTATCGAACCAGATGCTCGAGATCCTTGTTGTTGTCCTGGCAATAAAAGTCGATCATTTCGGTGTCAAGCAGCGGCCTCATGTGCAGCGCGACAGTCCAGGGCCTGGTGAACACCTTGGGGTCATTGACGGTCACATCGATGTCGAGGCTGCCGAAGCTGGGACGGCGGATGCGTTCGGTGACGCGAGCTTCGCTGGAGAAGAAATTGCCGGCCGTGTCGAGCCAGGAATCATCGCGATAGCCCGCCGACTCGACCACCAGCGTATCGCCTTCCCAGTGCGCCACGGAATAACCGCTCCAGGTCGGCACCATGTCCTCGGGGAGTTTGCGGCCGTCGAAAAACACCTGGCGGTAGCTGGCGTTGAATTCGTCCAGGATGACCAGCTGGCCGGGCGTCTGGAAAATCTTGATGGTCTCGGGAAAAGCCCACGCCCGCGGGAAGTTCGGAGGCATGCAGCGCATGTGAGGGTCGATGTAGGCGACGTCTTTGGAACGGCTCTTGACCAGATCCGCCGCCCAGGGCTGGTAGGGGAGACCGCCCTGGAGGCCCGCGGCAAAGTTGCCGATCTGGGGCGTCAACGGAAGTTCGGTGCACTGCACACCGCGGTCATTGGCGTTGCAGGGCAGGATGTCGCGCGGGACCCACATGCCGGAGAAGTCGGGTTTCCCGCCGGAGGTCTTGGGCGCGGCGGCGGAGAGGTCCGGTTTACCATCGCGTGTGCGGGGGATTCCAGGCGTGGGCAAGTTGAGCCATTGAGCGGCAACGGGAACCCCAAGGAAAAAGGCGAGCTTGATAATGCGCATCGGTGTAATCATACGCCAAGTATCGATACGCCGCAGTAGGATGGAATGCCGAGCCGCAAGGCCGCCCGCCGGAGCTATTTCACCATGTGGACACGATCCTTCTCGTTCTGCGTGCAGAACATCTCGAAGATATCGTTGTCCGCCACCAGTTCGAAGAGAACCTTGACGGTGAACGGCCGGGAGTACATCTGGGGATCATCGAAAGTCATTTCGACCTCCAGATGTCCGAAATCGCGCCGGCGGAAGCGCTCCGTCACATGCATATCTTCACTGCGGGGATGGCCGAAGGCGTCCAGCGGCGTGCGGTCGTTGAATCCGCGGGTCTCGACGACGAAGGTGTCGCCCTCCCAGCGACCGGTGGAATATCCGAGATAGGCCGGAAACTCGAAGGTGGCTGGAAATGGGCGTCCATCCGTGAAAACCTGGCGGTGGAGGCCGTCAACTTCGTACAGGATCATCGTCTCTTTGGGCGCCTGAACGATTTTGAATGGTTCGGCCAGCAACCCGGCCACGGGCCAGCCGTACTCGCCATGGCAAACATTGTCAACCCTCCGCTCGGCGGCGCGCTTCTTCATCAGCGCCTCTGCTTCCGGCCGCAGCGGGGATTCTTTGGGACCGAAATCGACCAGGATGTTGAGGGCGTACTTGTGTACCGATTCGAGCTCCATGCCGATCAGTGCAGCCTGCGACTCGGCCTCGTACCGGTCGCCGAACATGCGTTTGAATTCAGCGTCCGGAGTGCGCTCGTGCAGCCAGACGCCTGTCAGATCCGGCTTGCCGTCCCTGCGCGGCGCCGGAGCGGTGAGGTTGGGTTTCCCGTTTTTCAGGCGCGGGATGCCCGGATCCGGGTAGTTTATCCACTGCGCGGGCGCGCCCAGAGGCAGGAGAAGCGCGGCAATGAACAGCCGCCCGCAGTTCATTTTCAGAGTATCCACGACTCGATTCTATCAACTGCCTGCGCAGCGCCGTCTTTTACGTCCACGTGAAGGACGGCTATTCCAGGCCGAACGCCAGCACCACGTTTCCTTGCGAGCCTTGCATGATTCCGGTGTAGCCTGACGCCACATACAGCATTCCGCCCGCGACCACCGGGCCGGCGGGACCGAACGAGCCGCCGTTGGCGATCACGCCGTTCACGGTCTGGAAATCCTGCCTGGCATCGAAGGTCCAGATCACTTTGCCGGCCGCGTCCACTGCGCGCAAAATCCCGTCCCAGCCGCCGGTGAACACGACGCCCGGAATTGCGCTCGCCGGGCCGGCCTGGCCGCGGCGGTCCGCGTTGATCGGAGCGTTCCAATCCACTTTACCCGTGGTAAGCTGCAGCGCTTTCAATCCACCGCCGGGTTGCTGCAAGGGATAATAAACGCGCTGGCCATCGGCGGCGCCGCCCCACACCACCAAACCCGAAGCCGGGGGAGCCTGCGTTTCC
>DATIRX010000252.1:0-2372 GCA_035469225.1 Bryobacteraceae bacterium | reverse complement strand
AGGCCTTGACCGCCGCGGGCTCGCGCCAGCGCAGATCGCCGACAGGGGCCTGTGCGAACGGAATGCCTTTAAAGACCGCCCCGCCCTTGTCCAGTGCGGCGCCCCGGATCTGTCAGCCCTTCACCGAAATCGTCGGAGGCTCCGCAGCCAGCACGGGGACCGCCAAAACCGCCAACAGGACAGCGCGCATGAGCAGCTCCTCCGGTCGCTTATTGTATCGCGAGGATTGTATCGCGGCGAGCGGCGGAGTATGATGTGACCCATGCACCGAATCACCGTGCCCCTCTTGCTGGCGATCGCGGGAACCATCGCGTACGCCCAGGCCGACCAGAAGCCCGTGAACGATCTTCCCAATCCGTATCGCACCGTGCGCGATTGGGGCAAGCCTCCCGGCGGCGTCCCGTGGGCCGCGGTGACCGCCGTCGAGGTCTCTCCGGACGGCAGTATCTACGTGATTCATCGCTGCAAGGACAACTCCTGCGCGGGCCGCCCCGAGCCGCCGATCCTCAAGTTCGATAAATCGGGCAAGCTGCTCAAGGCCTGGGGCGAAAACATGTTCGTCTTCCCGCACGGAGCCGCGGTGGACGCACAAGGCAACCTGTGGGTGACCGATTCACAGGTGAAGGACGGCAAGGGCCACCAGGTCTTCAAGTTCTCCCCCGATGGAAAAGTGCTGATGACCCTCGGCAAGGCGGGCGTCGTTTCGGCGGCGCCGGGCGAGTTCGACGAGCCCACCGATGTGCTGGTCGCCCCCAACGGCGACATCTTCGTCACCGAAGGCCATAGCGGAGGGACGACCGGAAACGACCGCGTGTCGAAATTCGATAAGAGCGGGAAGTTCCTCAAGTCCTTCGGTAAGCACGGCTCGGGTCCCGGCGAGTTCTTCAACCCGCACACCATCGCGATCGATTCGCGCGGCCGGCTTTTCGTCGGCGACCGCGGGAACAACCGCATCCAGATCTTCGATCAGGACGGCAAATATATCGACACCTGGCAGTGGGGCCGGCCCAGCGGCATCCTGATCACCAAGGACGACACCATGTATGTGGCCGACTCAGAATCGTACGGTCCCGATCAGCCCGGCTGGAAGAAGGGCATCCGCATCGGCAGCGCCAGGACCGGCAAGATCGACTACTTCATCGAAGATATGGAGTCCACCACCATCGAGCACAGCGGCGCGGAGGGCGTCGGCGTGGATGCGGACGGCAACGTCTACGGCGCCGTGGTGCGGCGTCAGATGCTGGAAAAACACATCAAGAAGTAAGGCGGTTCCGGAGCGCAAAGGGCGGCGCGGGCTCTTGGGGACGTTCAGGCCAAGTCAAATCTAAGCCGTCCGCCGGCCAGTCTTGGATCGCCGCACCCAGTTCCACACCGATACCGTGCTGCCGATCAAACACACCACGGTGAAGCCGACGATGAACCATTCGAAGGTGGATGAGTTGGCGATGCGGAGAATCCTCCGGCCGTACCGCAGCGCTGCCAGGCCGATCAGGAAGAATCGTAAGGCGCGCGCGGCTAAGACCACACTGAGCAGTCGAATGCGGGGATACTGCAGCGCGCTGGCAGCAGCGATCACTAAGGTGAACGGAAAGGGCGGAGGCGCCAGGCAGGCAATCGAGACTCCGACGGCGGCTCGCTGCTTCATCTTCGCCATGACGTACTGCAGGCGTTTGGGATGCAGGACCCGCGCTAGACCCTCCTGGCCAAGGCGCCGGCTAACCAGATCCAGTAGAACCACGCCCAGTGTGGATCCGGCGGAGGCGGCCAGTACGTATAAGGGCATCCTTCCCCCATCGCGGGCCACCAGAAAAACTAGGAGAATGTCGTTGCCGAAAGGGAGGAATAGGAAGGACGAGTCTAATACTCCCAGCAGCACCAGGGCCGCGGCGCCCAATCGCAGCAGCCATCTAAAAATGGTCCGGAACAGAGCTGGTGTACCCTCGCTGGAGGTTGTGGTAGGCGCGGCTGGACTCGAACCAGCGACCCTCAGCTTAGAAGGCTGATGCTCTATCCACCTGAGCTACGCGCCCGTATTACTTTCAATGACATCCGAGGCCAGTTCTTGCACGCCATAGGCCGCAGCACACTATTCGACACTACTGTAGCAATTTCCGTTGTTCACGACCATCACCTTCACTACATGTTTGCGCATTGTCGCCACCAGCTATCGACACTTAACTGGCCTATCATCATCTACTTACAACGCATCACTTCTAAACCACCAGGCCGCTCGTCTCACTAGGTCGACAACGAGTATCAACGCACGTGGGTTGATACTCGTTCGCACAAGCAACGCGCGGATGACGCGCAACTCGAAGCGCGTTCTGCGGAGCGAGAAAGTGCAACCCATGTCTCCGGAGCGTTCTGTTACT
>DATIRX010000251.1:0-9182 GCA_035469225.1 Bryobacteraceae bacterium | reverse complement strand
GAAGCTTGCCTATCTGCAACAGCCCGACTCAGAAAAGGATGCGGACGATTGGTCGAACGCGGAGGAATGGAAACCGTGAAACAGTATGAACTGTGGTGGGCATCGCTGCCGCAGCCGGTGGGCCGCCGCCCAGTTCTTTTGCTGAGCCGCAACGGCGCGTACGATTATCTGAATAAAGTGGTGGCCGTTGAAATCACTTCTACGATACGTGGAATCGCGGTGGAAGTTGGCATGGGACGTCCCGAAGGACTCTCCCGGCGTTGCGTGGCCAATTGCGACAACATTCGAACGGTGTCGCGTTCCGTGCTGGGAAAGCGGATCGGACAACTCGCGCCGCGCCGTGTTCCGGAATTGAAGCGCGCGATGGGTCATGCTCTGGCGTGGGACGAATTAATCGACGTGGCTTAACCGAAACCTAGCGCGCCTCCGGAATCATTCGCATTCCGTGTTTCGGCCGCAGTGTAATCCGCGCATGCGTCTCCACCGGATGCCCAGGCTGCAGGAGCAGGCGCCAGCGCTGCCCGAGGACGGCCAGAATCAGGGCGCCTTCCATCCACGCGAATCGTTCTCCGATGCACACGCGGGCGCCGCCGCCGAAGGGGAAGTATCCGAACTTGGGCCGCGCGGCATCCTCCGCAAGCCACCGTTCGGGGCGGAATTCGAGCGGATCGGAAAACCAGCGCGGATCGCGATGCACCGCATAGGGACTCATCAATACGACGGAGCGGGCCGGAACCACGAAATCTCCCACAGGGTAATCTTCGAGCGCCCGCCGGCCGATGCCCCAGGCGGGCGGATACAATCGCAGCGCTTCGGCGAAGACGCTCTCGGTGTAACGCAGTTGCGGCAGATCCTCAAACGACGGAAGCCGCCCGCCCAGAACGCGATCCAGCTCGGCGTGAAACTCGGCCTCGGCGCGGGGATTTTGCGAGAGCAGATACCAGGTCCACGTCAACGCATCGGCGGTGGTTTCGTGGCCCGCCAGAAACAGCGTGAGAGCTTCGTCGCGCACTTGCTCGTCGGTCATACCGCTCCGGCCATCCTCATCGCGCGCCAGCAGCAGCATGGAGAGCAGATCACCCGCGTCGCGGCCGTCCGCGCGGCGCTCGGCGATCAGCCGGTAAATGGTTTCATCCAGCCGCTTGCGGGCGCGATGGAAGCGCCGGACCGCGGGCAGAGGCAGCTTCTCCAGAATCTCGGAAAACGGCATCAGAATGATCTCGAACAGATCGAACACCTGCGTAAGCGCCGCGCCGATTTCATCGGCTTCGGAATCGACCTGGGTGCTGAACAGAGTTTTCGCAACAATCGCCAGCGTGAGCCGCATCATTTCCTGCAGCACGTCGAGAGGCTGGCCGGATTTCCATTGTTCCCGGACCATCGCGGTGCGATCCACCATCACCGCGCCGTAGCCGGCCAGGCGGTCCCGATGGAAGGCAGGCTGGACCAAGCGCCGCTGCCGGCGGTGTTGATCGCCTTCGCTGGTGAGAAGACCGTTGCCCAACAGCACCCGGGCTCGCTCCAGCATCCGGCTCTTTTTGAATTTGTTCTGATGCGTGACCAGGATGTCGCGAATGGCATCGGGATGGCCCACGTAGTAGATGTGCTGGCGTCCCAGCGGGAGGTATACGACGTCGCCATACCGGCGGGCCGTCTTTTCGAGAAACCCCGCCGGGTCTTTGCGAAACTCCGGCAGCACGCCGACGAGAAATCGGCCTTTGGGCCCGGGAGGGGTCATCCGGCAACCATTCTAGCGGCCCGGGCTATTGCGGCTGTTGCAGAGCCGGCGTGGGCCTTATTCCCTTCCCTGGTAGATATCGTGCAAGCGGAGCAAACCCAGGCACCTGCCGCTGTCATCCATCACGGGGACCACCGAGATCTGCGAGGGGCGATCTTCCATGAAGGCCAGAGCCTCGTGCAGCAGCGTGTCCGGGCTGAGCGTGGATGGCCGGAGCGTCATCACATCTGCGGCGCGCAGAGTCCGGATATCGTCGTGGTCCTGCAGCGCCCGGCGCACGTCGCCGTCGGTGATCAATCCGGACAACTGGCCCGCCGGCGATAGGACGCAGGCGGCTCCCAGAGGGTGCCGGGACATCGCGATGACGACATGCTTCAAGGAATCTTCCGGCTTGACCCAGGCGACCTCGTCGCCACGGTGCATGGCGTCGCCCACGCGCATTCTCAGGTTTCGTCCCAACTGGCCGCCCGCGTGCAGTCGCGAAAAGTGCTCTGCCGTGAAGGCTCGGGCCTGCATCAGGGCGATCGCCAGCGCGTCCCCCAGGGCCAGCGCAACCGCGGAACTGGCGGTGGGCGTGAATCCTTCCGGATCGGCTTCCCGGGCGATGCTGGCGTCCAGGACCACGTCCATTTCGCGCGCCAGAGGAGAGGCGGGATTCCCCAATATCCCGATGAAGGCGGCGTTTAACTCGCGCAGCGGGGGGAGCAAGTCCAAAAGCTCAGCCGTGGCGCCGCTCTTTGAGACGATGAGAACGGAGTCTCCGCGCTGGCAGACCCCCAGGTCGCCATGAGCGGCTTCGGTGGGATGCAGAAAGACCGCAGGCGTGCCGGTGCTCTGCAGGGTGGCGACGATCTTACGCGCGATGTGACCGGATTTGCCCAGACCGATGACCACCAGCTTTCCGGAATGTCCCAGAATCAGCTCCACGGCGCGGAGGAGCTTCCGATCCAGGCGGCCGGAGGCAGTCAAGATCGCCTGAGCCTCTGTTTCCATCGCCTTACGCGCGGCTTCCAGCCATTGCGCACGCTGATCCACTTTACCGGTTGATGGCATCCTCAGGCGTACTGTAGCATGGCGCTTCGATTTCCCGCGACTTTCGCAAGTCCCCCGTCATCTGCTACGTTTGAGCATGAGCGCGTGATGGACCCTGCTTGTCTGCGTCACACTGAACTTCCCGGCACCTCGAAGCTTTTCGCCGATTTTTCCTATCATTTCGACCGGGTTGCGCGCTTCTACCGCCACAATCCGCATGACCCGGCGTCTTATGGCGCCGCGGCGCGCGAAGTTCAATACCCCGCAGACCGCCGCGCGGCCGTCGCAAAAGTTTTAGAAGCTCAAAATCCGGGCAACGCCCTGGTGGGGCGGTTTGCGCAGCCCGGAACCGTGGCGGTCCTTACCGGACAGCAGGTGGGCTTGTTTTCGGGTCCGGCGTACACCCTCTATAAGGCGCTGACGGCCGCCCGGCTGAGTGCAGATCTGAACGCCCGTGGAATTCCCGCCGTGCCGGTCTTCTGGCTGGCCACCGAGGATCACGATTTTCCCGAAGTGAGTCACGTCTGGATCTTCGATGCCGGCCGGCATCCGGTTCAGTTGAGCACCGCGGCCCCGGCGGGTTGGCAGGGACGGCAGCGTCCCGCGGGCGAGTTCCCCGTGGAACATCCGCCGATCGAGGAACTGCGCCGGGCACTGGCCGGGTTCGCGCACGGCGAAGAAGTGATTGCGGCTGTGGAGGATGCGTATTCGCCCAACGCCACCATGGGCGCGGGCTTCCGAAAGCTGCTGGTGAAGCTGCTGGGAAATATCGGGATGCTGGTGCTGGATCCCCTGGATCCGCAGCTGCGCAACATCGGCATGCCGTTTATGGCGAAGGCCTTGGCCGCGGCCCCGGATTTGAAATCCGCGCTGCTGAATCGCAACAAAGAACTGCAGAACGCCGGATATCACGCGCAAGTCAACGTGGAAGAGAACAGCTCGCTGTTCTTTCTCTTGGAGGACGACGAGCGCGTCACACTGAAACGCAAAGATTCGGAATTCGCCGCAATGCAGGATCAGGCTGCCGCGATCTCGCCCAATGCTTTGCTGCGTCCCGTGTGGCAGGACTACCTGCTTCCGACCCTGGCCTATGTGGGCGGGCCGGCAGAACTGGCGTACTTTGCCCAATCGCAGGTGATTTACGATCGTCTGCTGGGTCGCATGCCGGTGGCGGTGCCACGCGCGAGCTTTACGCTGCTGGAGGCGCGGGCCGTGAAATTGCTGGGCCGCTATGGCCTGACGACGCTGGATGTGCTGGGGCCCGAAGAATCGCTGAAGGAGCGGATCGCCCAGGCCTTGATTCCGGAAGCGGTTGCGAAGCTATTCGAGGAGACTGCATCCGAGGTGGCCGGCCAATTGGACCGGCTCGGGGAGGGACTCCACAAGTTTGATCCGACGCTGGCGGCATCGTTAACCAGGAGCCGTGGGAAGATTCTGTACCAGATCGAGAAGACGCGCAAGAAAACCGAGCGTGAAACCATGCGGCGGGATACGCGGGCTTCCGAGGAAGCGCGTTATCTGAGCGCCCTGCTTTATCCGCACCGGCATCCGCAGGAGCGTTTCTATTCAATCCTGCCCTTTCTGGCCGAGCAGGGCATGGATCTAACGAGTCGCTTGTACGAAGTGGTCCGGATGGATTGTCCGGACCACCGCGTGGTTACGATTTAGTCTGCCGGGCGAGGCATGCCTCGCCCTACAGCGACCGCAGGAAGTTCAGGATATCCTGCATGTCGGACACCGACAGCGCGTTGAAGTTGCCGAGGACAAGATTCGCTTCGGAACCCGTTGACGAGTGCTCCTGAATGGCTGTTACCAGATTGTCGGCCCGGCCGTCATGCAGGAAGAAGTAGCGCTGGCCGAGTCCCCATAAAGGCGCCGTGCGGAATTCGTAGCCGTTGGCGTTGCCCTGCGAAATTCCGTCGCCGAGCGCACCCATGTTGTGCACCAGCAGGTCCGAGTACAGGTTCGCGGTCGTATTTGCGAGCGCCGCAGTATCGTGATTTCCGGTGGGCATGGAGGGCGTGTGGCAGGCCGCGCAACCCACCGAGCCGAACAAGACCTTGCCGTTCGTAATCGAGGCCGCGCTGGCGCCGGCATAGGACGTCACCGGTGTGGGAGGCGCCAGAAAGCGCATGAAATTAGCAAAATTCAGGGCGTCGCCGGGGACTTTCTGAGGCTGCGTCTGGTCATAGTGGGTATGGTCCTGGCCGGCAGGAACCGCGCGGCAGTTAAGTGGATCCTGAATGCCGCCTTCTCCGCGCTCATCGGGAAACAAGTCATTGGTGATGCCCTGCTCCACGTTATAGGCTTCCCCGGAGAAAATGACCAGGGACTTATTCTGGGCTTTCCAGCCGAAGCGGGTGATGGTTCCGTCGTTGCCACTGCGGTTGGCGTGGCCAGTAATTCCGTAAGGTTTCACCGCCGACTCCAAAGACGCGATGGTGGAGTCGGAAATCGCTTCGATGAGCCCCGCGCCGAACGTCGGCGTCGGAATGCGGAAGCGGAGGTCGCCTGCGAGCTTGTGCGTCGCAAAGTCAGGCTGCGAAATGTTGCACCCGGCGGGCGTGTCTGACCGGCCCATGATGGTGAACAAATCATGAACGCCGCCGTCGGAAGCGAATCTCACTTCGCGAACCGGTCCGACTGTATCGATGATTTGCAGCGTCTGCAATGGCGTTACCTGACTGGTCGGCGCCACGGTCATCTGCGGATTCAATCGCGGACTGGATCCGCCGACGCCAGGGAACTTATGGCATCCGGCGCAGCTATCCAGGTTGAAGCGCGGTCCGAGTCCTTCTTCCGTACCCGGAATGGTGCCCAGTACGGAGGCCACCTCCGCAAATGCGTCCTGGCCGGAAGTGAAGAACTTGCTCTCTTTCACAGACAATCCGGCAAGTGCTCCACCGGCTCCGGCAGCGCCCGCGCGAACACCTGGGTCGGTCTGCGCGAGCGTGGTGGCGGCGAACGCCAATACTCCCAACGAAATCCTGATCGAGCCGTTTAGAGACACTTGTGGCATAGGTGTATCCTCCGAAGTTTTTGAAATTCCTATTCCCCCGCTGGGTCTATCCGCAGAATGGAAAGTACCATGTGGGGGATAGATCTTCAACGAAAAAACTTTCGTAGAACGTGCCTACGCGAGTGGCAAGAAAGGTCATACGCCGGCGCATAAACCTGAAGAAATTCGGGGGATGGGCCGTCTAACTGGATGGTAATCATCTGAGCGATCCGCAAATCAGGGAGATCGTCGAGAGTTGCCGCCGGGGAGATCGCGAGGCGTTTCGCGCGATCTACGAAGCGTATAAGGACAAGGTGTATTCCATCGCGCTGTATTTCTTTCACGGAGACCCAACCGAAGCGGGCGACGCGACGCAGCAGGTGTTTGTGAAACTGCTCACCCATATCGGAAGCTTTCGCGGAGATTCAGAATTTCCGACGTGGCTGCACCGGCTGGTGGTGAACACCTGCCTGGATGGATCGCGCAGGCGCAAATCGCAGGAGCGGTTCACGGAGCCGGAGGAGCTGGCCCGAGTGGCCGATCCGGCTTCGCATGACGAGGATCTTGCGCGACGGGAGATGGCAGTGCGAGTGCAAGCGGCGGTGTCCTCGCTGCCGCCGAAGCTGCGGATGCCGGTGGTGCTGCGCTATTTCGAGGAGCTTTCGTACGCCGAAATGGCCGAAGCCCTGCAATGCTCGGCTGGAACTGTCGCATCGAGATTGAATAAGGGACATAAGCTGCTCGCGGAAAAACTGGCGAAGCTGCGAGAGGTGGCGACACGCAGATGAAGATGCCGGACGAAAAGCCGCCGCTCGGTCCCATCGAGCCCGGGCAATTGCCGCTGGTGAAAGCTCCGGAGGCGATCTGGCGATCGATTGAAGCGGCGCTGGATGCGAAACCGGAACCGCGGCGAACGCTCCTGTTCCCCGCCTGGCAATGGGCGGCAGCTTCTCTGCTGGTGATGAGCGGGATCGCCTGGTATGCGACCCGGCCAGAGCTGCCGGGTTGGCAGGTATCGCGACTGGAAGGGTCTGGGGCGGTAGACAAGATCAAGGTCGGCGAGTGGCTGCAGACCGACGGCAACTCGCGGGCTCGGATCACCGTGGGGAATATCGGCGTAGTGGACGTGGAACCGAACACTCGCGTTCGTCTGGTGGCCGCGAGTCCGACGGAACACAGGTTGACGCTGGCGCGGGGCGAGATCAGCGCGACGGTCACCGCTCCGCCGCGCCTCTTCCTGGTGGATACGCCGGCCAGCACGGCAGTGGATCTGGGCTGCGCCTACAAGATCAAGACCGATGCATCGGGAGACGGAGTGCTGCGAGTCACGTCGGGCTGGGTATCGCTCGAATGGAAAGGCCGCGAGTCGCTGGTGCCGGCAGGCGCAAATTGCCGGACACGCGCAGGAACGGGTCCGGGGACGCCTTATTTCGAGGATGCGCCGGAGGCGTTGCAGCAGGCGCTGGCGGCGTTCGATTTCGGCAAAGGCGGAGAAGAATCGCTGCGAACTATTTTGGGCCAAGCGCGTGTTCGAGACACGCTGAGCCTATGGCATGTGCTCTCGCGCGTCGAGCCCCGCGACCGGGTTCGCGTGCTGGACCGCATGGTGGAACTGGTTCCGCTGCCGGCCGGGGTAGCGCGTGAAAAAGCCCTGCAGCTGGATCCGGCAACGTTGAAGTCATGGAGAGAGGAGCTGGCATGGAAATGGTGAGAACTGCCTTAGTAGCGACGTTGATTCTATCCGCGGTCCGTCTATCCGCGGCCGATTTAGGTCTTGCCCCGGGCAACCTGGTCGCCCACGAGTGGGGAACCTTTACGTCCGTGGCGGGCGAGCATGGCGCACCGGTGGCATGGGCTCCGCTCAGCGGACCGGCCGACTTGCCGTGCTTCGTCGAACGTATGGGCGCACAGAACGTGAAGGCGTTCAGCGGACTGGTGCGCATGGAAACTCCGGTGCTGTACTTCTACGCGCAGCGTCCGACCACGCTTTCGGTCCATGTGGATTTCCCCAAGGGGTGGATCACGGAATGGTATCCGCAGGCGGCCAGAGTGGGAAAGAACGATTTCCCGAATTCATTTGAACCGGGATATGGATACCGGAACGGCTCCATCGGCTGGGATTCGGTGCAGGTGCTGCCGGGCGAGAATCTTCAATTTCCTGGAAGCAAGGGCGCGAGCCACTATTATGCGGCTCGCGAGACGGATTCCGCTCCGCTGCGCATTCGCCAGCAGCAGGAGAAGCTGATTTTCTATCGCGGCATCGGAAGTTTTCAGGCGCCGCTGTGGCCGAAGTATCTGGCCGACGGCAAGATTGAGATCCGCAACGTTGGCGAGCAGCCGATCCCTGTGGCGATTGTGTTCGAGAATCGGGGCGCGAAGCTGGGTTACCGGATGGTGCGCGGGATCTCGGATATCGTCAACGTGGATGCGCCGGAGATGACGGGGAATTTGGCGCAGCTCCGGCAGCACCTGGCCGAAGAGCTGGTAAAGGCCGGATTGTACAGGAAGGAAGCGCTCGCCATGATCGAGACGTGGCACGATTCGTGGTTCGAAGAAGGTACTCGCGTGTTCTATATTTATCCTCGGGCGGGGGTGGATGCGGTGCTTCCACTGAAGATTACTCCGGCACCGGAAGCGGTCGAGCGCGTGTTCGTGGGTCGCGTGGAGGTCCTGTCGCCGTGGACGCGTCAGACGATCCAGGGTGCGGCCGATCAGCAGAATATGGCGACGCTGAAGAAGTTCGGGCGGTTCCTGGAACCCTTTGCCACGCAGATGCACGCGAAGAGCAGCTTCATGCAGCAGGCCGAGAATGAGATTCGTCAGAATGCGAGCGGCAAGGCGTGCGTGCAGTAGGTCGCTACTCGCAGACGATGATTGGGCGGGGAGGCCGCAGCTTCGGATCGCAGCCGCTGTTGAGGCAGCGCTGCAACCCAACGAAGCTATAGACGGACTCCCAGCCCGCATGCACTGTGTAATCGTACCCGGTGGCATTCTCAGGATAGAAACCTTCGCGGCGGAAATTCATTCCGTAAATGCCTGAGGAGAGCATGTCAAACGTAAACTCTCCGCGAGAATCAGTCTTGGTCGAGCGGCATGGCGTGAATGTTCTGCAGACCAATGTCACTTCGACCCCTGCCACCGCTGGAGAAACGCTGCCTGCCAAACTCCCGAACGTGGAGCCGGGTGGCAGCAGAATCCGATCCAAGATAATCGGTCTACCACATGCCATGGCTGCGACATCCAGGGGAATATCGAGTAGGCGATTCGGCTCGCCTTCCGATAGACGGATCGACTTAACGGTACGCGACTTGAACCCGGCCATTGCCACCTTTAGGGTGTATTCTCCGGCTGGTAGATCCGTAAAGTTGTAGACTCCAGCATCGTCGGTTTGAGTCTGGTATTTCTGGGCACCCG
>DATIRX010000250.1:0-3173 GCA_035469225.1 Bryobacteraceae bacterium | reverse complement strand
ACTTTGTTTCGAACCGCAGCGGATCTTCGCAGGTATGGGTGATGAATGCCGACGGATCGAGCGCACGTCAGCTCGGCAAATTCGCGGCCGAGGCCGGGGGGATTGTGCTTTCGCCCGACGGCAAGAAGATCGTTTTCCTCTCCAGCATCTATCCCGAGTGCGCCGCCGACGACGCGTGCAACCAGCGCAAGATCGAGGAGGACTCCAGGAGCAAAGTCAAAGCCCGCATCTATACTTCGCTTCTCTACCGGCATTGGACCCAGTGGCAAACGGCGCGCCGCCAGCACCTGATGGTGATGAATGCGGATGGCACCGAAGTGAAAGACCTGACGCCGGGACCTAATGACGTGCCGCCGTTGTCCCTCGGCGGGCAGGACGATTACGCCATCTCGCCCGACTCGAATGAAGTGGCGTTCTCCATGAACGTCGATCCGGATCCGGCCACCAGCACCAATGCCGACATTTACGCGGTGCCGATCGCCGGAGGCGAGGTGAAGAAGATCACCACCGCACCCGGTGCGGACAGTACGCCGCTGTACTCGCCGGACGGGAAGCTTCTGGCGTTTCGATCGCAGGCACGCGGGGGTTATGAAAGCGACCGCTGGCGTCTGATGGTGCTCGACCGCGCCACCGGACGCACCACCAACCTGACGGAGAACCTGGACCGCTGGGTAGGAAGCGTCACCTGGTCGCCGGATTCCACGCGGCTGTTCTTCACGGTGGAAGATCGCGGACGCACCGGCCTGCAGATGATTCAGGCCTCCGGCGGCGGCTCGCGGAACATCATCGCCGGGGCCTCCAGCCTGGACGATGTGCAGTTCACAGCGGACGGCCGGACGATGATCTATACCGAAGTCAGCGGCTCGCATCCGACCGAGATTTATCGCGCGACATCCAACGGCGGTACGGGGGTGGCGCTCACCCATTTGAACGATGAAGTGTTATCGAAGGCAGCGATTACGCCGTTGGAAGATATATTCGCCGACAGTCCGGATCGCACGCGCGTGCACGCCTTCGTCGTCAAGCCTCCCAATTTTTCGCCCACCCGAAAATATCCGGTGCTGTTTCTGATTCACGGCGGGCCGCAGGGATCCTGGGGAGAATCGTGGACCTATCGCTGGAACGCGCAAGTGTTCGCCGGCGCCGGGTACCTGGTGGTGATGCCCAATCCGCGCGGCTCCACCGGTTACGGGCAAAAGTACATCGAAGAAATCAGCGGCGACTGGGGCGGCAAAGCCTACGACGACATCATGGCGGTTGTGGACAGCGTGGCGGCATTGCCGTATGCCGACGCCGGCCGCATGGCGGCCGCGGGCGGCTCTTATGGCGGCTACATGGTGGATTGGATGCTGGGGCACACGGACCGCTTCAAGGCGTTTGTAACGCATGCCGGCGTCTTCGATTTGCGCAGCATGGCCGGAGAAACCGAGGAGCTGTGGTTCGTCAACTGGGAGTTCAAAGGCATGCCCTGGGACAATCCGGAGATGTATTCCAAATGGTCGCCCAGCAACTTCGTCAAGGAATTCAAGACGCCCACGCTGGTGATCCACGGCGAGCAGGATTTCCGCGTTCCGGTAAGCCAGGGGATGCAGCTGTTCACCGCGCTGAAATCGCAGAAAGTTCCGTCCAAGCTGGTTCTGTTTCCCGACGAAGGGCATTGGGTGCTGAAGCCGCAGAACACCGTGCTGTGGTACTCGCAGTTTCTGGACTGGATCGGGCAGTGGACCAAAGCGCAGTAGCCGCTCTTGTGGCCGTGTTGCTGCTGGCCGGATGCGGCGAATCGGCTGAAAATCGCCTTCGCAAGACTCTCGCGACACAAACCACCGGCGTCATCCATCTGCCCAGGGGCCTGGTGGAGGTGTCCTCTGAGCTGACGCTCGCCCCCGGCGCCCACGATCTGGAGATTGCCGGCGACGCGACCATGCTGAAGGCCAGCGACCAGTTCCGGGGCAGGGCAGTGCTGGTCGTGGAAGGCGCCCAGCGCATCCGGCTGCGCGACTTCGCCATCGACGGGAATCGGGAAAGGCTCGCCCGGCCGCTGGACATGGCGCCGCCCGAAAACGCCTTTCGCGTCTGGTATCCCAACAACGGCCTGCTGGCCGACCGCGTGGAGGGATTGGAGGCCGAGGGTCTGTTTCTGGCAAACATCGTGAATTTCCCGATGTTGATCAGCCGGTCGAAGGGCGTCCGCATCCACGACGTAACGATCCAGGATTCGGGATCGAAAAATGGCCGCGGGCGGAACAACCTGAGCGGCGGGATTCTCCTGGAAGACGGTGTGGCCGGTTTTGAAATTCGCGATTCCAAGTTTCGCGGGATTTTGGGCAACGGACTGTGGACGCATTCGCAGTTCCGGGCTCCTCGTCAGGAAGATGGCGTATTGGCGGGCAACGTGTTCGATACCATCGGGCGCGACGCGCTGCTGGTGGGCCACGCCACCCGGGTACGCGTGGAAAACAATTCGGGAGTTCGCATCGGCTACCCGGTGGAAGCCGTGGATATCGAAAACGGCGGCATCCCCATCGCCATGGACACCGCGGGCAATGTGGACCACACGGATTACCTGCGCAACACCTTTGAAGAGATCAACGGCCAGTGCGTGAATCTGGACGGATTTCACGACGGGGCGGTGCGCGAGAATCGCTGCACCAATCGGAAAGCGGCCGAAGATTATCTCTTTGGGAGCCTGGGAATGGCGATGAATAACACCCATCCCGATGCGCATTCCAACAACATCGAAATCCGCGGCAACCTGATCGACGGGTCCAAGTTCGGAGGGCTGTTTCTGATGGGCAGCGGAAATCGGATCCTCGAAAATCGCTTCCTCCGGCTGAATCTGGCGGGCTGCAATGAGTCCGCGGCGAAGTTCCCGTGTATCTACAAGGCCGACGAGCCGGAGATGCTGGAGACCGGGATCTATCTCGGCCGGGGCGTAGCCCGCCGGGAGGAAACGCGCGGGAACGTGATTCGCGGAAATCAGATTTCCGGCCACGGGATGAAGGCGCGCTGCGTCGGATTCGGACCGGGCGTGGCGCGCGCTTTGAACACTGTGGACGGCAATACCTGTTCTGACGAGCCACCCGCCCGGTAACGTATCCTGATTGTTAATGTCGCTCGAGTTTCGGAATGCGGTTTTCGCGCCGCTTAGTGGGATCTCCGTGGTGGCTCCGCCG
>DATIRX010000249.1:0-7236 GCA_035469225.1 Bryobacteraceae bacterium | reverse complement strand
GGCTGGAACAAAATCATCAGCGCGAATGAAGACGGGGAACTTGCCGAGATCTACACGCGTACAGAACAGGGAAAGGTGAACGGATTCGCCATTATCGCCGCGGAGCCCAAGGAGCTGGCGGTGGTGGCGATCGAGGGCAGCATCGATTTGAGCGACCTTTCGAAACTCAAGGCGCTGGGTGTTCCCTCGATTCCGATCCCGCAGCAGAACAAGAACCGGAACAAGAAAGGAAAAGAAGAATGAAGACGCTGTTGATTGCGGCGCTCGCGCTGGTTCCAACATGGGGACAAGATTTCAACCTGGACGCTGTAGCTGCCAAGGCCAAGCAGAAGGCCGAGGTCACCCTCGAAGGGCCCCTGCTCGACCAGGCCCTGCAGCATGCCCCGGACAAGCTGAAGGATAAGGTGAGCGACATCAAGCGCCTGGTGGTCCGCCACTACGAATTCGACAAGCCCGGGCAGTTTACCGATTCTGACCTGGACGGCGTTCGCAAAATCGCCTCCAGCGGGCCGGACTGGGCGCGCATCATCAACGTCAAAGAGGAGAAGGAAAGCGTCGAAATCTACATGCAGACCCAGGGGGGAAAGACCACCGGGTTCCTTCTGATTGCGGCGGAACAGAAAGAGCTGACCATCGTTCACGTGGCAGGTTCTATCGACCTGGCCAGCTTGCAGGAAGTGGTGAAATCGACCATTCAATACGACCTGAAATCGGCCGGAGGACAGTAGCACCCTGCAATCCCCTCTTTCCCACTAGACAAAGTCCATCGGGCTCCCCTACAATCGCTATACCCGATGAATATCTCGGTTAAGAGCGAATACGCCCTGCACGCCATCTTCGATCTTTCGGTCCAGCCGCAGGGGGAGCCGGTAAAGATCGCGGAGATCTCCCGGCGGCAGAAGATCCCCCAGAAATTCCTGGAGCTGATTCTATCCGGCCTGAAGCAGGGCGGATTTGTCGAATCGCGGCGCGGGGCGGAGGGCGGATACCGGCTGGCGCGACCGGCCGATCAGATCACGGTCGGTCAGGTTCTCAAGTATGTGGAGCAGTCCAAGAAGACCCGCCGCGGACCCGACGCGTTCACGGATCTGTGGAAGCGGGTAGACGGCGCCGTGGGCGCCATTATCGACACCACTACCTTCGCCGAACTGGCCCGCCGGTGGAAAGAATCGCAGACGCGGTTCGTGCCTAATTGGGAAATCTGAGGATGATCTTCTCCGACAATTCCCTGAGCATCGGGCGCACGCCCTTGATCAAGCTGAACCGCGTGATCGACGGAGCGCCGGTGACCATGCTCGCCAAAATCGAAGCGCGCAATCCGGCGTTTTCGGTCAAGTGCCGCATTGGCGCATCCATGATCTGGGATGCCGAACAGCGCGGCATCCTCAAGCCCGGTAAAGAACTGATTGAACCCACCAGCGGCAACACGGGAATCGCCCTGGCCTTCGTAGGAGCGGCGCGCGGCTACGAGGTGACGCTTCTGATGCCGGAGACCATGTCGGTGGAGCGCAGGAAAGTTCTGAAGGCGCTGGGCGCGAAACTGATCCTGACGGATGGATCGCAGGGCATGAGCGCTTCGATCGCGCGCGCGGAGGAAATGGTCGCGTCGGATCCGGATCGCTACGTGCTCTTGCAGCAATTCAAGAATCCGGCCAACCCGGAGATTCACTTCAAGACGACAGGACCGGAGATCTGGAACGACACCAAAGGCAATGTAGACGTTCTGGTGGCGGGGATCGGCACGGGCGGAACCATCACCGGCATTTCCCGCTATTTCAAACTGGAAAAGAAAAAGAAGATCCTGTCGGTGGGCGTGGAGCCGGAAACCAGTCCGGTGATCACGCAGACCCTGGCAGGGGATGTGGTGCGTCCCGGCCCGACCGGAATTCAGGGAATCGGCGCGGGCTTTATTCCGCAAACGCTGGACCTGAAGATGGTGGATCGCGTGGAACTCGCCAGCGATGAAGAATCGATCACCATGGCGCGCAGACTGGCCCGCGAGGAAGGGATCGTGTCGGGCATTTCCTGCGGAGCAGCCGTGGCGGCGGCGGTCCGGATCGCCCGGGAGCCGGACATGAAAGGCAAGACCTTCGTCGTGATCCTGCCGGATTCAGGAGAGCGGTATCTTAGTTCCGTGCTGTTTGACGGGCTGGCGGAATAGGAGACCCACGATGCGAATTCGAACGGTTGTAATGATGGTTCCCGCGCTGGCAGCGCTCGGGCTGCTGGCGCAAGCGCAGGAAGCTTTTTATGGACTGTGGAAAGTGGACTTGAGCAAGTCCAAGTACAGTCCCGGTCCTGCGCCGAAAAGCAACATGAAGAAGTATGAGCCGTGGCAGGACGGATTCAAAGCCACGCAGGACATGGTGACCGCCAAGGGCGAGAAGGTGCACGTCGAGGTGATCGCGAAGGTGGATGGCAAGGATTATCCGGGCAAGGGGAGTCCGGATGCCGATACGTACGCGTTCAAGAGAATCGACGCCCACACCTACGAGGTCACGCAGAAGAAGGACGGCAAGGTGACCATCGTCGCCAGGATGACGGTCGCGGCGGACGGCAAGTCGCGCAGTATCGTGCAGACCGGCAAGAATTCCAAAGGTGAACCGGTCAACAATCAGATTTATTGGGACCGGCAGTAAAAGGGGTTTTTCAGGATTAGAGTAGCGGGCGCTTCTTTTGGGTGAAAAGGGGTTAGTAGCGCCCGCTGTCGTAACGGGGATTTAAGTTATCTGTAAAAACGCTCCCGACCGGGGCGTGGTTACCGGAAGCGCAAAAAATATTTGCGTGTAGACTGGCAGTGTGGTTAGGTCGTGGTCCAATGGGACCTTACTCCAGGCGGTTGAGTCCTTTGCCGCCCGTTTTCCCGAAATTGTCGTCATCGGCCCCCGCCATTTGGCAGGCGAAGGGTTGGCGCCGGGCCGTTTGGGTTCCGCGGGCGTCCACCGGGTGACGCTGGTTCAGGCAGCCGCCGAACTGGCGCGTCCCGCGATGGCCGAGCGCGGGCTGGCGCCTTTGAGCTCCCTGGGGCGGGAGGCAGTGGCGGCCCGCATCGCTCAAATGGCCCAAGGGGAACTGGCCTATTTTCAGCCTGTAGCAGGACTACCGGGGTTCGCGCGAGCCCTGGCCAGGACGATTGTGGAACTCAGGCTGGCGGGCGTAGAACCGGAGGATCTGGCTTCGGCCGGGCCCCCCGGCGCGGATCTCGCGCGGCTCCTGCGGCTTTATGCGGCGGAGCTTGCGGAACGATCCCTGGTGGATCTGCCGGGGTTGCTGGCCTTGGCAACGGCGGCCGCAAAGGAGGGAAAACATCGCTGGGCCGGATTGCCCCTGGCCCGCCTGGATGCAGATCTGGAATCGCGGGCGCACCGGACCTTTTTCGAAAGCCTGGCCGCGCAGGCAGCGGACGTGGAGGAGGCGGAACTTGGGGAGGGGGCTTCGCCGGAGGCTGCCCACACTCTAGATCATCTCAGGCAATTCCTGTTCTCGCCGGAGCCGCAGCGGTTTGACCAGAATGACGGACGATTCGAGTTCTTCTCGGCCCCCGGAGAAGGTCTGGAGGCGGTGGAGATCGCCCGGCGGACCTTGCGTCTGGCGCGCGAGGGCGTGGCATTTGACCAGGTGGCGATCCTGCTCCGCAATCCCGATCGCTACCAGCCCATGGTCGAAGATGCGCTGCGCCGGGCCGGCATTCCGGCGTGGTTCAGCCAGGGCACGGCCCGCCCGCATCCGTCCGGACGCGCGTTCCTGGCACTGCTGATGTGCGCCGGCGAACGGCTCTCGGCTTCGCGCTTCGCAGAATACCTGTCGCTCGGTCAGGTGCCGGAGACTCCGGGTGTGCCGAAATGGGTAGCGCCGGAGGATGAAACTCTGGGTCGATTGGAAACAGAAGCGAGTGAGCCGGCTCCGGAAGCCGACCGGCCGACGCCCCGGCGCTGGGAACGACTGCTGGTGGATGCCGCGGTGATCGGAGGCAGGGATCGATGGGAGCGCCGGTTAAACGGCCTGGAGGCGGAATTCGCCCTGCAGGAGAAGCCCCTCGATCAGATCCGCAATCTGAAGCAGTTTGCGCTGCCTTTGATCGGCATGCTGGATGCGCTGCCGCGGGAGGCGACCTGGAGCGTCTGGGTGGAGCGGTTGGGCGAGCTGGCGGGATTGTCGCTGCGCGAGCCGGCGCCGGTTCTGGCGGTGCTGGCCGAGCTCGCGCCCATGGGCGAGGTGGGCCCGGTGGGCCTGGAAGAGGTGACCGGAGTCTTGAGCGAGCGGCTGCGCTTCCTGCGCCGCGATCCTCCGGCGCAGCGCTGGGGCCGCGTGTTCGTGGGATCCATCGACGAAGCGCGCGGCCGGGAATTCGGCGTGGTCTTCCTGCCGGGCCTGGCCGAAGGATTGTTCCCGCAGAGAACCTTGGAGGATCCGCTGCTGCTGGATGAGTTTCGCAAAGCAGTTTCCGGACACCTGCCGCTGCGGGAGCGGCGCGTCAAAGAAGAACGCCTGCGCCTGCACCTGGCGGTGGCCGCGGCGCGCGACCGGCTGATTGTTTCCTATCCGCGCATGGAAGTCTCCGAGGCGCGCCCGCGCGTCCCGAGCTTTTACGCATTGGAACTGCCTCGCGCGGTAGAAGGATCGCTGCCGGAGCTGCAGGCGTTCGAGGATCGCGCTCGCGACGCAGCACCGGCGCGATTGAACTGGCCGGCTCCGAAGCAGGCGGCGGATGCGATTGACGACGCCGAGTACGACCTGGTGGCCATCGCGGGTGCGCGCGATCATCCGGGGGGAGCCCGGTACCTGGTGGAGGCGAATCCCCACGTGGCCCGTTCGATGCGAGCGCGCTGGGCCAGATGGAATCGATCGTGGAAACCCGCGGATGGTCTGGTAACCGGCGACACTGCCGCGCTCGCGGTTCTGGGCGAGCAGCGCCTGACTGCTCGCGCGTGGTCGCCGTCTTCGCTCGAGCAGTTCGCAATGTGTCCTTACAAGTTCGCGCTGCAGGGAATCTACAGGCTGCGGCCTCGCGAGGAAAGCGCTCCGCTGGAGCAAATGGATCCGCTCACGCGCGGGGCGCTGTTCCACGAAATCCAATTCGAGCTATTCCAGCAATTGCAGCGCGCGGAGCTGCTTCCCGTGAATCAGGACCGTTTGCGCGAGGCCCTGAGCCTGGCGGATGCGGTTCTGGATCGCGTGGCGGCCAAATACGAAGAAGACCTGGCGCCGGCGATTCCACGCGTGTGGAAATCGGAAACCGAGGACCTGCGCACCGACCTGCGAGGCTGGCTGCAGCACGCGGCGCGCAACGACAACGATTGGAAACCGGTGGAGTTCGAGAGAGAGTTTGGAATGGAGCAACCGGTAGCGCTGGCCCAGGGCGTCCATCTGAGGGGCCGCATCGATCTCATCGAGAAACATGAATCGCGCGAGGTGTATCGCGTGACCGATCACAAGACCGGAAAGCGTCCGGAAACGATCCCGCGGTGGGTGGGGGGCGGCCGGAGTTTGCAGCCGCTGTTATACGGCCTGGTGGCCGAGAAGCTGCTGGGATCGACGGTCGAAGCCGGGCGGCTGCTCTACGCGACGCAGCGCGGCGGATACACGCCGGTGGAAATCAAGGTGGATGACCGGGCACGGCTATTTCTGCAAAAGCTGCTGTCGGATATCGATGCATCCATTGCAGGCGGCTTTCTGCCTCCCGTCCCGGCGAAAGACGCCTGTGGGATTTGCGATTACCGCATCGTGTGCGGGCCGTATGAAGAACGCCGGCTGGGGAAAAAAGACCGCCGCGACGAACGACTGGAACTGCTGACGGAGATCCGGGGGATGGCATGAGGACGTCTTCGGCGCGAGCAGTCTCCGACGCGGAGGCGCGGCGCAGGATTCGGGAGTCGCTCGACGAAAGCCTGATTGTCGAGGCGTCGGCCGGCACCGGGAAGACCACCGAACTGGTGCGACGCATCGTGGCGGTGCTCGCCGGCGGCCGGACGACGATCGACAAGATCGCCGCGGTGACGTTTACGCACAAGGCCGCCGGAGAGCTGAAGCTTCGCCTGCGCGAGGAACTGGACAAGGCGCGCCAAGAGGCGTCCGGCAGCCGCCTCCTGGAAGACGCCCTGGAGCATCTGGAGGAAGCTTCCATCGGAACCATCCACTCCTTCTGCGCGCAGCTTCTGCGGGAGCGGCCCGTGGAGGCGCGCGTCGATCCGGCCTTCCAGGAGTTGAGCGAACAGGAGGCAGGACGTCTTTACCAGAGAGCTTTTCGTACTTGGCTTGAGCGAAGACTCGCAAAGCCGTCGCCCGGATTGCGGCGGGCTTTTGCGCGGCTGGCGTGGCGCGATTCCTGGGACGATTCCCCGCCCCTGGAGCAATTACAGTACGCCGGCAGAAAACTGGTCGAGTGGCGCGACTACCCGGCGCCCTGGCGCCGCGAGCCGTTTGCGCGCGAAGAGGAGATCGGCACACTGCTGCGCATGGCACGGGAGCTGGCGGATCTCAGCTCACGGCCGCGCCGGGTGACCGACAACCTGTACATCGGACTGCAGCCAGTTCGGCTGCTGATGCAAAACATCGATCGTCCGGAGAATGCCGCCATCCCCCAGGACTTCGATGCACTGGAAAGCCTGGTGCTCAAGCTGGGGCGCGATATGCGGCGCGACATGAAGAAAGGCTCGGGCGAGTATGGCGGGGGCGCCAGCCGCGAGGACCTGCTGCATCGCCGCGACGAGCTGCTCCGGTGGATCGAAGAGTTCCGGCGGAGGGCGGATGCCGACCTGGCGGCCGAGCTTCGCGAAGAGATGTCGGGGCTGGTGGAGGAATATAGCGAACGCAAGCGCCGCCAGGGCAAACTGGACTTCGTGGATCTGCTGGTTTGCGCTCGTGATCTTGTTAAGAATCAGCGACCTGTACGGGAATATCTACAGAATCGCTTCAGCCACCTGTTCATCGACGAATTCCAGGACACCGACCCGCTGCAGGCCGAGATTCTGCTGCTGATCGCCGCCGACGATCCGAGGGAATCGGACTGGCTCAAGATCCGGCCCGTGGCCGGCAAGTTGTTCGTGGTGGGAGATCCTAAACAATCGATCTACAAGTTCCGGCGGGCGGACATTCTTCTCTACCAGCAGGTGCGCGACGCGATGGTCGAGCGTGGCTGCGGACGGGTGGCGCTCCGCAAGAGTTTCCGATCGGTCCCCAATCTCCAACGTTTCGTGAACACCGCGTTTGAAACAGAAATGGACGGCCACGGGCATG
>DATIRX010000248.1:0-6660 GCA_035469225.1 Bryobacteraceae bacterium | reverse complement strand
ATGGTGCGCGACTGGTCGGCGATGGCGCGCGTAATGGCTTGCCGGATCCACCACGTGGCGTAGGTCGAAAACTTGTATCCCCGCCGGTACTCGAACTTGTCGGCGGCGCGCATCAGGCCGATGTTGCCTTCCTGGATCAGGTCCAGCAGGTGCAGCCCGCGATTGACGTACTTCTTGGCGACCGAAACCACCAGGCGGAGGTTGGCCTCGACCAGATCCTTCTTGGCCCGCTCGGCTTCAATCTCACCATGGCGGATGACCGACAGCGTGTGCCGGAGGTCGCTCATGTTGGCGCCCGCGGCTTCTTCGCGCTTGCGGATTTCCCGCCGGATTTCCCGTGCCCGGCTTTGCGCGGTCTGGCTGGAACGCCCTTCGATTTTGCGCAGATCGGCTTCCAGCCGCGAAAGCTCTTCGGCGACCTTCTCGATTTCCTTGGTGAACTCTTTCCACTGCTGCAGGTAGTAGGGGATGTGCCGGATGCCCTGCGAAACCGTGACGCGGGCGCGCTTCAGGCGTCCGATCCAGCGGCGGCGAAGCTTCTTGTTGCTCAGCGGAACCGAATCCAGCTTGTCGGCCACCTGGCCCAGCTTCTTGTGAGAAGCAACCAGCTCGGTCAGCTCCCCGCGAACTTCATTGCGGCGCTTGTTGAAAGCCGCACTTTCTTCTTCCAGATCGCCCAGATCTACAAACGTGTCGAGTTCTTCCGGCTCACGCTTGATTTGATCGCAGATTTCGATGGCCCGCAGCTGCACCAGCGCGGAACGGCTGATGGCCTTCTGCATCCGCAGCTTGCCCCGTTCCATGCGCCGGGCCAAGTTCACTTCGCCCTCGCGCGTCAGCAGCGGAACGGCGCCCATTTCGCGCAGGTACACACGAACGGGATCATCCGTGTAAATGGACTCCTCGGGGGCATGCGCGTGGGCGAATTCCTCGCCATCGTGCACTTCCTCGGGGTGGAAAAAACCGCCTTCCTCGTCAAAAGGAAGTCCCAGCGGCTCATGTGCTTCGCCGCTGAATTGGTCTTCGAAATGATCCACGGGGTTCACTCGCGCCAACTATAACACCTTGTTTTCCAGAGAGTTAGCTAAGTCCAGCATTGGTGGAAGTGTTTCTTGCACTGGGGTCGAAGCCAAATCCAGTATATCAGTAGTCTGCGCTTAAGTTAAGTCTCTATTTCAAAAGATGCTTAATTTGGTCTATGGTTACAGGCGGAAAGGGCCCAGGACCCCTACTTTCCACCCTCGAACAGATCCTTCAGCTCCACCAGGAAGGACTCGGCATCCTGGAAGTCCCTGTAGACTGAGGCGAAACGCACATAGGCGATTTTGTCCAGCTTTTTCAAGCGCTCCAGAACCAGTTCCCCGATGGCCCCTGTGGATATCTCGCGGTCCGGATTTTCAGACAATGTGGACTCCACCGAATCCACGATTTCGGCCAGTTTGGCAACCGGAACCGGCCTTTTTTCACAGGCTCTTAGCAACCCTTCCAGAACCTTCTGCCGTTCAAAACGCTCCCGCCGGCCGTCCCGCTTTACCACCATGTAGGGGATCTCATCGCTGCGCTCGTAGGTAGTAAACCGCCGCATACACTTCAGGCACTCCCGGCGCCGGCGGATGAGATCGCCCTCCTTGCTTTCGCGCGAATCGATGACCCGGTCCTGGCGATGCCGGCAAAACGGACAGGTCATAATCAGTAACCCGAGGAGGATCCTTCTATGTGCCTCAAACTACGCCACTTGATTCCTTCATGGAAGGCCATCACCAAGCCCAGCGGGACGATCACAACGAAGGTGATGATCCATAGTATCAAGGCGATTCCGCTCGCCGCCTCCAGGCTGATTCCGTAGAATTCGGTCAGCACCAGAACGGTGGCAATCTGCATCCCCCCGCCTACGCCCGGAATCTGCAGTACACTCCCGAAACAAACAAAGCCCAGAGCGATGATTACATCCGTAATACGCAGGCCAGCGGTCTCGGGGAACGCCCGAAAGACGCAGTAGAACGATCCCGCCACCACCAGCCACTCGATGATGGTGTAAATCACCAGAAGTCCGACGAAGGACTTGTGCTGGGTGGATTGCATGCCCTCTTCGAAGGCGTGCAAAAACCGCGAGACCTTTTGCTGGACCAGTTCGGGCAAGAACGAAAGGGAGTCCATGAGCCGGGTCCGAATGTTGCCCCGAAAGCGCCGCAACCCGACCAGAAGCGCCAGACACAGGAATCCGGTGATTCCGGCAAGCAGGCCCGCGGCCTCCAGCGCCGATTCGATGCGCGGTCCGGGCTGGATCCCGCTACGGGATATCTGGGTGAGCGCGATGCCGAAAATCAGCAGGATCATGAGCAGATCCAGCATGCGCTCCACCATCCATGCGGCCACCTGGCTGGAGAAGGAAACGCCTGCTTTTCGGGCAATCAGGTAGGGCCGCACCGGCTCCCCGGCGCGCCCGAACAGCACCACGGCCGTAAATCCGATGCAGGTGGCCACCACCAGCTTCCACAAGCGGACCCGGGTGGTCAAAGGCCGCAGCATGATTTCCCAGCGCAGAGCCCGGCCGACATACGTGGCCAGGATCAGCGCCAGGGCCAGGCTCAGCCAGCTCCAGTCCACGTTGCTCAGAACGGCTACAAACTTCTGCCAGGCAAATCCGGAGTGGTGCCAGCGGTAGTACACGTAGGCCACCGCGGCCAGCATCGCGATGATTCCGAGCCCAGCCCCGAGGTGTTGCTTTTTCAATCTTTTACGGCTGCCCCCTTAGGCCCTCTGGGATTCCGATCCGCACGCGGCTCCCCCCGGTACGGATAGAATGTAAAGCGAACTTTCCATGCAAGGATTTCGTTCTCATATCAGGAACCTCGCTACGGGGTACGATCTCCGGGCCGAAAGGTTCGTTCGCTCGACGCAAAGCCATGGCGGCAATCGCTACAGTCCGACAGATTACCACGCCGGGCCGCTTGGCCGCCGGGACGAAGGCTCTGTGGAGCCCGATTTCTTCTCGCGCTCGTGAGATCCGGGGATCGTTTTTGGACGCAGACAATCAACTGGTGGAGCGCTGTCTGGGCGGAGAGGAAGTCGCCTGGGAAGAGCTGGTGAAGGTCCATACCCGACGTGTGTACGCCATCTGCTATCGCTTCACGGGCTCCGATCATCAGGCGCAGGACCTGACCCAGGACGTGTTCCTGCGGGTTTTCCGCTCGCTCAAAAGCTTTCGTGCGGGCGAGGGCTCCTTTGCCGTTTGGCTGTCCCGGCTGACCAGGAATCTGCTGATCGACCATTACCGCCGGACAAAGCTCGAGCGGGCCAGCGATTCGATTGAAGATCAGCTTCCTCTGCTGGAGGAAAGAACCAGCGCGCTGGGACGGACGGAAGGTCTGTTGGCCGGCCGGGAAGCCAGCGAGCTGCTGCAGGCAGGCTTGCAGAAGCTCTCGCCCGACCTGCGCGAAACCGTTATCCTACGAGATTTGGAAGAGCTGGAGTATCGGGAGATCGCGCAGGTGCTGAAGGTTCCGGAAGGCACCGTGAAGTCCCGGCTGAATCGCGGGCGGGCCGAGCTGGCTCGCGTTCTTCGCCAGCATACCGGCTTGAGCAAGCAAAAGGGAATTTCGTGAACTGCGCGGACGTAGAAATTCTGCTGGCTGACTACGTGGACGGAACGCTCCACGGGGAAGCGGCGTCCGCGCTCGAAACCCACCTGGCCGGATGCGCCGCCTGCGCTATACTGGCCCGCGATTCCGCCGAAGCGGTGGCGTTCATGGAGCGCGCCGCGGAAGTGGAGGCTCCTCCCGAGCTGGTCACGCGCATTCTGTTCGAGGTAACCGCGGGATCCAGCCGCGCGGTGATCAAGCCGTCTTGGGCGCACCGCCTGTTCGGCCGCTGGCTGGAATCGGTACTGCAGCCCCGCGTCGCCATGGGGATGGCGATGACCGTGCTGTCCTTCGCCATGATTGGCCGGTTTGCCCACGTGCCGCAACTGACGCCTAGCGATCTGGATCCGGTGAAGGTCTGGACCGCCGCGGAGGATCGCGTGGTCCGCTGGTATAACCGCGGAGTGAAATATTACGAGAGTATGCGAGTCGTCTACGAGATCCAAACCCGGCTCAAGGAATGGGCTGAGGAACAGCCTGCACCGCAAACAGATACCCCGCCGCCACAAGCCCCGGCAGGAGGAGAAAAGAAATGAATCCGGAAGCCACATCCTCGATGCCGCCCGAAGTTCCGCGGGAGACCCCCATCGTCGGCTATTGCCGGGCGTGCGGAAAAGCCTTGGACGCGGCCAGCGTGCATAGCGCCCAAGGGACCATCTACTGCCTGGAGCACCTGCCTTCCGGCCCTGCGGCGGGCGATCCGACCGGCTTCACGGATTCGGCCGACACCAGTCCGTATACTTCCAGAACGCCGCCTCCCGTTCCCCATTCCGATGTGTCTCCGGGCGTAGCGTTCGTCCTGGGGCTGATTCCAGGCGTCGGCGCCATTTACAACGGGCAATACGCCAAGGGCCTGGTACATGTTTTTATCGTGGGCATGCTGATCACACTGGTCAGCAGCAACGACGTGGGCGGATTCGAACCGCTGTTCGGCTTGCTCATTCCAGGTTTCTGGGCCTACATGGCGTTTGAGGCGTATCACACCGCCAAGCTACGCCGGCTGGGACAGCCGGTAGATGAGTTTTCCAGCCTGCTTCCGGGCCATGGCGGATCGCGGTTCCCGGTGGCTCCCATTCTGCTGATCGCACTGGGCGTGGTGTTCCTGCTGAACAATCTGGAAATCTTCGAGCTGCGGCGCATGCTGCGTTTCTGGCCGGTGATGCTGATCGCACTGGGACTCTACATGCTGTATTTACGGATGTACGGGAATTCGGAGGTGGACCGTGAACGGCGCTAGAACCTTGCTGCTGGCCATCCGGGGCCCCGTGCTGCTGGTCGCACTGGGGCTGCTGATGGCCGCCGATCAACTCGACCGGGTGAGCTTCTCGCGCACGTGGCCGGTACTGCTGATTCTGCTGGGACTCTTCAAGCTGGGCGAGCACCTGAGCTCCCACGATCATACGGAGGGGACGGGCGTATGAGACGAGCTTCACTGGTGGCGCCGCTGCTGCTGATCGGCATCGGGCTGTTGTTTCTGGCCCGCAACGTTTTTCCGGAGCTGCAGCTGCTGGATTATCTGGCCAAATACTGGCCTCTGCTGCTGGTGATTTGGGGCGGATTGCGCTTGCTCGAAATCCTGGTATGGGCGGCAACTTCCAAGCCCCTCCCCGCGCGGGGCCTGTCGAGCGGCGAGTGGGTGCTGATCGTCTTCCTGTGTTTCGTCGGTGTGAGCCTGCACGCGGTACGGGGATTTTCGCCGTGGCTCCCCGGCAGCCGGATCGAGCTGGGCGGCCTGGATATTTTTGGAGAGAGTTACGACTACCCGCTCTCGGCGGAGAAAGCTTCCGGCAAAGCTCCTCGCGTAATCATTGAAACTTTTCGAGGCAATGCCCGGATCACTGCGGGCGATGTCAGCTCGGTCAAAGTGACCGGCCACTCCACGATTCGCAGCCTGGATCAATCTTCCGCGGACCGCACGAATACGCAGGCTCCTCTGGAAATCGACGGCGACGATAATCTGGTTCGAATTCACACCTGGCAGAATCGCGTCTCCGGCAACAACCGCCGGATTTCCGCCGACCTGGACATCGTGGTTCCGAGAGGCGCTTCGATTGAAGCGCACGGACGCTCGGGCGATTTCGACGTCAGCGGCGTGAACGGCTCGGTTGAGATCAGCTCCGACAACGCCAGCGTGCGGCTGGAAGACATCGGAGGAAATGTGTCGGTGGAAACACGCGGCAGCGACATTCTGCGTGCTGTGAAAATCCGCGGCTCGGTGGATCTGAAGGGCCGCGGCTCGGATATCGACCTCCAGGACATTGCCGGGCCGGTCACGATCAACGGCACGTTTACCGGCAACTCGCAGCTTCACAATCTGGCCAAGCCGCTGCGCATCTCCACTGGCTATACCGACTTTTCGGCCGAGAAAGTAACCGACATGCGGGTCACTCTGGGGAATTTGAACGCCTCGGATCTGACCGGTCCGGTGCGCATGACATCGTCGCGGTCCTGGGATGTGAGCCTGACAAATTTCACGAATTCCCTGGATATCAACCTCAATGGAGGTGACGTCGATTTACGGCCGGGCCTGCTGCCGCTCGCCAGGATGGACGTGCGTAGCCGTACCGGCCGTATCGAACTGGCCCTGCCCCAGGCCGCGAAGTTCGATCTGAACGCAAGCAGCAGCCGCGGTTCGGTGGATAACGAGTTCGGCGACCCGTTGAAGCTGGAACCGACTGGCCGGCGCGGCGCAACTCTGCGCGGCTCAAACGGTGGACCCCCCGTAAATCTCTCAACCGAGAACGGCCAGATCGTCGTCCGTACGGCGTCGGCCAGCGACGCGGCCCCGGCTGTCCGGAACACTCCGCCGGCTGTGGCGCCCAAGCAGACTGCGCCATCGCGGCCTCCGCAACCGGTGGAACAGTAGAACTCCGCTCGCCCTGCAACCACGTCACTCGGGAAGCAGCAGGATTCGCACGTCCATCACGTTGGTGCCGGTCGGGCCGGTTTTGATCAAGCCGTCCACCTTCTCGAAGAAATGATACGAATCGTTGTTATCGAGAAACTGGCGCGGGTCGAG
>DATIRX010000247.1:0-13260 GCA_035469225.1 Bryobacteraceae bacterium | reverse complement strand
CGAAGGCGCCAACATGTACCCTGCTTCTGCAGCCCCCACGTTCCGCGGCTGGACCGACGATTACAGCAGTATCCTTCCGATCTTAAGTTTGAATTAGCCGGCAGCCGGGTCGGGGCCCGGGCAGCACCGCCCGGATGACCTTCTCGACGCCGGCGTCCCAGTCAGGAAACAGATCGACGTATTGCACATGTTCGCGAATCTGCCGCGGCACGGCGCACGCATCGAAGCGCACCGGCACAACGAAGGCTTCCTCCAGCGGCCTCTGACGCGCGCAGCGGAGCGCCCACCGCAGCTCGCTCTGGAAGGGGCCCCGCTTGGCGATCGATTGCGTCGAAAAGCACGCGACGAACGCGTCGGAAATCTCGATCGCCCGGCGGATCGCTCGCGGCCAGTCCTGCCCCGGCAGAAGCTTGTCTTTGTCCATCCAAGGCGAGCATCCGGCCGCCGCCATTCCGTCCCGCAGGCGCCGCGCGAGCGCGATGTCCTCTTCCACGTACGCGATGAACACCCGCGGCTGGGTTTGCGAAACAAACTGGTATTCCCCGCCGGCCGCTGTCCCGAACGTGCCTAAGCCGTCGATCTCCACGGTCTGGCCGCGCTCCAGTGCGCGCCGGATGATGGCGAGTACCCGCTTTGCTGGCCTCACCGGGCTTTTCTGCCCGTCGTGCGCGCCACCAGCTTCCCCAGGCCTGGCAATTGCACAGGCTGCCCCCGGCGCAGTTTCTTCAGGATTCGCTGAACCAGTTCCTCGATCTGATCCTGGGCCGCCGCCGTTGGTACGCCGGCTTGTCTGGCCAGCTCCCTCGCCAGTTCTTCGTGTTTCATCCAGTTCCAAAAATACTCCGCGCCATCGATCCAGGAGTCCTTCGGCGGTCCAAGCTTCAGATAAGCGGCCTTTTTTCCGGCTGCAAGGGCCGTAAACGTCCGGAATGAAACGATTTTAATGGGTGTTTAAGGGCCCGTTCATGTGCGGTTGCAAGAATAGGATCGCGGGACGGTATGGCCGTTCGGCAAATAAGGAGATCTCACATCACATGAAAAAGCTCATGAGCACCATGCTGGCCCTGGCCCTGGTTGTTGGCACCGCGACCGTCACGTTCGCCCAGGCCGACACCAAAGATAAAGCCACCACCAAGAAGAAGGGCGGCAAGAAGAAGGGCGACGCCAAGGATGGCGATGCTAAGGACGCCCCCAAGAAGGGTGGCAAGAAGGCCAAAGACGCCGACAAGAAGTAGGCGTTCCTCGGATTTCTAGAATTAGCCGCGTGCGGGTGCCTGCTCGAAGGTTCCCGCTCGCGGCTTTTTGTTTTTAGCCGGACTTGGCCTCCCGATTGCCAGTGCTAACGGGCAAAGGAGATAACAGCCGTGACTGCTTTCGTGATCTTTTGGGCTATTTTAGGTACCGCAACCCTCGCCCTGGCGTTGTACAGAAAGTTTGTATCCATGCGGGAAGACGACTATCTGCATTTGTCCGCGGGCGAGGAACGCCTGATCCCTCAACAGGTAACGACGTTTCACACGCTTGGCGTGATCGACAAATGGGGGGTCACCCTGACCATCGTGACCGTGGTTCTCGGATTGGGCTTGGCTGCCTTTTATCTGTATCAGGCCGCCATGCAGCAGTACCACTAGGCTGCGCCATAAGACCCAACCTGATGCCGGACTGCGCGACCTCCCTTAGCGAAACGCCAAGGTCGCCAGTCCCGCGGCGGCCGCTCCCAGCATCAGCCATGCTGAATCGATCCGCGTGAACGTGAGTACCGCAAAGCTGGCTGCCATCAGCGCCGCGGAGAAAGCTCCCGTGAATGCGTCCAGCGTGAGCGGCACCGACGACGATACCAGCAGCCCGGCGCTGGCCAGCAGCAGTCCGCGAATCGCGCTTCGCACCCGCGGAATATCGGCGCGCGCGCCCAGCCAGCGCATCAGAGGGATCACCAGGAACGCCGGCGTAATCAGCGCCAGAAAGCCCATGAACGCGCCGGGCACGCCCCCCGCCAGATACCCCACGCAGACCAGATAGAGTCCATACGGCCCCGGGCCCGTGCGGCCGGCGACCACCGCCATGTTCAGCTGGTGGTCGGTGAACACGTGCCGCTCCACCACAAAATCGTTCCGCACCATGGGCAGCGATCCCAGCCCGCTAAACGAGGTCACGCTGGCCTTCAACAACAACAGGTACAGGAACAGAAGGTTCATCGGCGCTCGCCGTCCCTCCATAGGAATCCGATCAGAGTGCCCGCCAAAATGATCGGCAGCGGCGTGATGTGAAACTTCCAGGAGGCCAGGAAGGCGCCGCCGGCGATCAGCACCACTTGCAGATTCCGCACCACTCCCCCCACGTGAGGCCGCAGAATGGTCCAAATGGTGGACCACATCATTCCCGCCACCGCCGCCACGGTTCCTCCGACCGCGGCCATCGCGATGCGGTTCTCTTTCCAGGATTCGAACCCCTGCATGATCAGGACGGCCAGAGCCGACGACGGCAACGTGAGCGCGATCACCGCGGCGACGGCTCCCGCGAATCCGCAAATAATCGCGCCGATCGCGGCGCAGAAGGCAATGAGATTGGTCCCCGGAGTCACCCGCGCCAGCGCAAACGCCAGGTCGAATTTCTCGGAGCTGATCCAGCGGCGCGCGTCAACCAGTTCCCGTCCCAGCATGCCCATGGTCACGTAACCGCCGCCGAACGTGGTGTTGCCGATCCGGAAGAAGATTTCCGTCAGCTTCTTGAGCGAAGGCGTGCTTTGCGGATTCAAGTCCTAATTTTCGTACAATCCCCGTTACAATCAAAGATTCTGTATGAATCTCGGACTTACTGACCAAGTCGCCATGGTCGCCGGCGCCAGCCGTGGGCTCGGATTTGCCGTAGCGCGCGCTTTAGCACGCGAAGGTGCCAGAGTCTCCTTGTCGTCGAGCAATCCCGAAGCGGCGTTAGCCGCCGCCCATACAATCCGGGCCGAGACCGGAGCCGATGTGCTGGCTCTGGCTGCGGATGTGCGGTCGTCTGACGCGCTCGAAAACTGGCACGCCGAAACCGTCGGGAGATTTGGAGGGGTGGACCTGCTGTACACCAATTCGGGTGGTCCGCCGGCGGGCCCGGTTCTCAAGTTCGACGATGCCGCCTGGCAGGCCGCGTTTGAGCTGCTGCTGCTGAGCGCGGTTCGCATGATCCGCCTGGCTGTGCCTTCCATGATCTCCCGGGGCGGCGGCGCCATCCTGCTGGCCACGTCTTCGGCGGTCAAGGAACCCATCGGCAACATCGCGCTCTCTACCGTGATGCGTACGTCCGTGTCGTCGCTCTCCAAAATCCTCTCCACCGAGCTCGCGCCGCACAAGATCCGCGTGAACCAGCTCATTCCCGGGCGGATTTTCACGGACCGCGTTCGGGAAATCGACGACGACAACGCCCGCCGCGCCGGCATCACCGTGGCCGAGCAGCAGAAGCGCATGTTCGCCACCATCCCGTTGGCCCGTTATGGCGACCCCGACGAATTCGCCTCCGCCGCCGTGTTCCTGCTTTCCGGCGCGGCCAGCTACATCACGGGCGCAAGCCTCCAGGTGGACGGCGGCATGCTTCGCGGGATCTGAGTTCCTCTAGAATGGAGTCGTGCGAGCGATCCCGTGTCTCCTCGTCGCCGTTTCCGTCGCTTTCGCCCGCACGCCCACCGAGCGCTTGAAGGATGACCGTCTCCAGGCCGTCCACTCCCAGATCGTCGAATGGAAGAAAACCCGCACCAGTTTCCCTGCCGAAGGAGTCTACCAGGACTTTCGAGCCGTGTTTCTTCCTGCGCCCGCTGCCCCGGAAGCAGTCTTGCAGGCCGCCCATAACGCCGAGGTTCGCGTCGTCGTTGGGGCGTCTTCCACGGTATTGCGGGACAAGATCCTGTTCCTGCGGGGTCCGGCGGAGGGTTTTGCAGGCACCGATATCTTCGGCCAACCCTTGGAGGAGGACCCGAAGCGTGCGTCCTCGAAATTCAAGCAGCTTCCCGACGAGGCGTTCGGCACCGACCTCCACGCGCCCGTATCCCCTCTGCCGGCCGGGTCGGTGCTCTTCGCGCGAACGCATCTTCCGCCCGCGCAGATTACCAAAGATCCGGACGAAGCTTACACGGCGGCCTTCCGCCACGCCACGACCCACATCCTGGCTACCGAGCTGACCGAATCCGCGATCCGCGCCTCGCTGGCGGGCGGGCGCGCTTATGTCGCCCACGATTGGCTGTGCGATCCCACCGGTGTAGCGTTCTTTGCGCAGAGTTATTTCGGGCTGTTCGAAATGGGCGACTCCGTGGCTTACAGCCCGCTCACCGGCGGAGCGACGATCACCGCACGCCTGCCGGTTCCCGCCACGATCCGCCTTCTGCGCGACAACATGGTGGTGGCCGAAGCCAAGGACTGGAAGCTGGACTACACCGTCCGCGACCAGGGCGCCTACCGGCTCGAAGCGCTGCTCACCATTGACGGTGAAGAGCGCCCCTGGATCTTCACGAATCCGATCACGGTGGGCCTGCCGGCGAACATGGCTCTGCCGCCGGCCCAAACTTCGCCCGGCGTTGAAGTGCGCGCTGATATTTCCTATACCGAAGGCCTGCCGGCAGATGCCGCCAAACACAAGCTGGATCTGTACCTGCCTCGAGGCAAGACCGGCTTTCCGGTGCTGGTGTTTGTGCACGGCGGATACTGGCGCACGGGGGACCGAGCCGCTTACGTAGCTTTAGGCGACCGCTTCGCGCGCGCCGGCATCGGCGTGGCGATTCCCAGTTACCGGTTGATGCCGCAGAACCCGCATCCGGCCCAGATTGAGGATGTGGCTGCCGCCTTCGCATGGGTCTACCGGAATATCGCGCAGTACGGTGGCGATCCGTCCAAAATCTATGCCGGCGGCCATTCCGCCGGAGCCCACCTGGTCGCGCTGCTGGCGCTCGATGAAAAATATCTGAAGAAGTTCGATCTGGAGCGTAAATCCATTGCGGGCGTGATCGCCATGAGCGGCGTTTACAACGTGGATAATCTCGAAGGGTTTGTCGTCCTGGGCGACAAGAGTACTAAGCACGATGCTTCCCCCATCGCGCACGCGCATTCCGGCGCGCCGCCCTTCTGGATTAGCTATTGCCAGTGGGACTATTTCGGCTTGCCCAGGCAGGCCCGCGACTTTACCGCCGCTCTCAAGAAGAACTTCGTTCCCGCCCGGGTTTTCTACGTTCCTTCGGAAGGTCACATTTCCGAAGTCATCAGCCTGGCTCAGGAACACAGCTTGCTGGTGGACGCTATCCTGGGCATCGTCAATCCAGCGGACGCGAAGTGACCGAATTCGACCTGGTTGGCGTGGGTCTTAACGCCACCGATACGCTTCTGCTGGTTTCGAAATATCCGGCGCTGGGCGGAAAGGTCGCCTTCCAGCAGGAAATCATGAGTCCCGGCGGCCAGGTTGCTACCGCGCTGGCGGCCTGCGGGAAGCTCGGCCTGAGGACCAAGTACATCGGCGTGGTCGGTGACGACGAACGCGGGCGCATCCAGATGGCCAGCCTTCACGACGCCGGACTAAATCTCGACGACGTCGAAATCCGCGCCGGCTGCCCCAACCAGAGCGCCTACATCGTCATCGACCAGTCCACCGGGGAGCGCACCATTTTCTGGCATCGCCCGGATTGCCTGACCCTCGATCCGGCCCACATCACTCCCGAGAAAATCGTAGGTGCGCGCATGTTGCATGTGGACGGGCATGATACGCCCGCCGTCGCGCGGGCCGCCCGCATCGCGCGCGACCACGGCATCCCCGTCAGCGTGGATGTCGACAACCTGTATCCCGGCTTCGATCAGGTGCTGGCCTGCGTCGATTACCTGGTGGGCAGCACGGAGTTTCCCGCGCGCTGGACCGGTGAGCGCGATCCCTTTCGCGCTCTCGAGCGCATTCAGAACGAATACGGCATGCGAGTCGCCGCGATGACGTTGGGCCCTCACGGCGCGCTTGCGCGGGAGGCCGGAAAGTTTATTTATTCCCCTGGATTTGTAGTGAATTGCGTGGACACGACGGGCGCGGGAGACGTGTTTCACGGAGCCTTCTGTTATTCTGTGCTCAAGGGATCCACCGTGCGCGACGCACTCGAGTTTTCCAATGCCATGGCCGCTCTGAATTGCACCCGGTTGGGAGCCCGGGGCGGAATCGCTACGGCTGAGGAAGCGCACGCCCTGGTGCAGCGCGGCGAGCGCCGCTCGCATCCCGATTTCACACTGGCTGCATGATCCCGCTGCGCTCCAGCGAGCGGGTCTACTCGCGCACCTTCGTCACCGGCGCCCTGATCGCGGTGAATGTGATCGTCTTCCTGTATCAGGCCACGCTGAGCTACTACCGGCTCAATCAGTTCGTCTCGACCTGGGGCATTGTGCCGGACGACCTCCACCTGATTTCCCTGCTGACGTCCATGTTCCTGCACGGCGGCTGGCTGCATCTGCTGGGAAACATGTTGTTCCTGTGGGTTTTCGGCCGCAATATCGAGGATCTGATCGGCGGCGGACGGTTTCTGACCTTCTACCTGCTGTGCGGGCTCGCGGCGGCCGTGGGGCAAGTGCTCGTGAATCCGTATTCCCGCGTCCCCACCATCGGAGCCAGCGGCGCCATCGCAGGAGTCATGGGGGCGTACTTGATCAGGTTCCCGCGCTCGCACATCGACACGCTGGCGATCCTGTTCATTTTCGTCACCCGGGTCGCGATCCCCGCGCCATTCTATCTGTTGTTCTGGTTCGCGATGCAGTTCCTCAACGGCTTCGAATCCATCGGGGACCGCAACTATACCGGCGGCGGCGTGGCCTGGTTTGCGCACATCGGCGGCTTCATCGCGGGGATGCTGCTGGTCAAGCTGTTCCCCTCGCGCCAGCGCTGGCGGCATTGGTACGACGAATCCTAACTCCACCGTTCGGTGGATCCCAGAAACCCAGAAATGTTTTTCTTGACAGAGAGTACTTTGTAATATAGAGTACTTGCATGATCGCTGCCTCCGAGCCTTTCGCGCGACCCGTGCGCCCCGCGTGGATTCCCAAAGAAATGCTCCACGCTCCGGCGTTGGATCCGCTGGCGCACGCCGGACCGGTCGAACCGCGCTACGCGCTTCTCATCAATCCGTTCTATGCCAAGGATCCGCACGCGAGCTTCGGAAAGCACGTGCTGACGCCGACTCTGGCCTTGACCAGCTTTGCGGCCACCACTCCGGCCTCCTGGCGCGTGGACTACTGGGATGAGAATCTGCTGGATGGCCGGCCGCCATCCGACCCCCTGCCCGAGGTCGTCGGAATCACAGTCCATCTCACGTTTGCCCGGCGTGCCTTTGAGCTGGCCGGCTGGTATCGGCGCCGGGGCAGCAAGGTCATCCTGGGCGGACTTCATGTCCTCTCCTGCCCCGACGAATGCGCGCCCCACGCCGATGCGCTAGCGCTGGGCGACGGAGTCCAGCTGTGGCCTCGGATTTTGGCGGACGTGGAAAATGGCTCATTGAAGCCGCGCTACGCGGCAACCTATGAAAACGACTATCGAGAGGACCCGGTTCCCCGCCGCACGATCCTCCCCCGAGCGAGCTTTCTCACCACCACCAGCCTGATCGCAACGCGCGGGTGCCACAATCGCTGCGGCTTCTGCTATCTGGCTACCGAAGGCTTGCGGATGCCGTACCGCATGCGGGACCCCGCTCAGGTTGCCGCGGAATTTCTGGAAGATCGCCAGCCCTACGCGGTGTTCATCGATAACAATTTAGGATCGAAGCCGGATTACCTGCGCGCGCTGTGCGATGCGCTCAGGCCCATTGAAAGGATCTGGAGCGCCGCGGTTTCCATCGACGTCACCGACGATCCAAGCCTGATTCGAGCGATGGCTCTGGCCGGCTGCACCGGAGTATTTGTGGGATTCGAATCTCTTGCTGACCGGAATCTTGCGGATGCTCGCAAAAAGACTCCCAAGACGGCGGACTACGCCCGCCGCGTTCAGATTCTGCACGACCACGGAATCCAGGTCAATGGATCCTTCGTTGTGGGGTTCGATCACGATCAAAAGGACGTTTTCGCGCGCACCGCCGCCTGGGTGGAGGAGAACCGGCTGGAGTGCTCCACGTTTCACATCCTTACGCCGTACCCGGCCACTCCGCTGTTCCGGCAGATGGAAGCCCAAGGCCGGCTGCTTCACCGCGACTGGAGCCGGTACGATACGGCCCATGCCGTCTTTCGTCCCAGGCATATGGAGCCGGAGGAACTGGAGCAGGGCTACGGGTGGCTGTATGAGCGGCTGTTTTCGCACACCTCGATTTGGAAACGGCGGCCCGGCGACTGGCGCGCTGTGGCGCCCTATCTCGCCATGTCGTATCTCTATAAGCGCTCCAATCGCTTCTGGCACCAGCTGATCCAGCGTCATCTGGTGCGCACGGCCTGGAAGCCATTGATCGAGCTTTCCCGCGTCAGGCATTTGAGCTACCGGCGGAAACTGTCGGCTTGCGAGGCGGCAGCGGTTCAGCAGAGCAACGTTGTCGCCGCGGGCGTCTGAAGCTCACTCTTCGGGCACGGTCCACTTCTGCCCGCACTGGAAGACTTTGAACTTCTGCGCGGGCCGATGGCCGAGCATATGCGAGACAAACTCGCTTTCGATATCTTGATCGAACGTCGAGTAGTGCATCGGAACAAGCCACTTGGCCCCGATATCGGCACTCAATTGCGCGGCTTGATTCACCGTGAGGTTCCCGCCGCCGATGGGCAGCAGGGCCACGTTCACATTGAACGGCCGCAAGTTCGCCGCCAGCTCGGGATAGAGGGCGCAATCGCCCGCGTGATAAATGGTCCATTTGCCGAAGCGGATCAGGTAACCCAGGTACGGATTGCCGCCCGCTGCAGTCCACTCCAGCTCCGGATGCGCTGAAGGCACGGCGTACACGCGACCGTAGAGATTGTCCTTGAAGTACTCGATGCGCAGGCCCGCATCGGTCGTGGTCATGCGGTTGTACGGTATTCCCGCGTCGTGGGCCGGCTCAGTAGAACTTTTTGGAAGCACCAGCTTGGCGCCGCGATTCGCCTCCAGAATGGTGACGACCGAGGGCGCGTCCAGATGCCCGGGATGCCCATGCGTCGCGAAAACCATGTCGGCGTTGCGGATTTCGTGTGCTGCCAGGGGGGCAGCGATGCGGCGTGTGCGCCCCGGCGGGTCCGACAAACACGGATCGACATAAAACGTGATGTTGGCGAAGCGCACGATGAATCCCGCGTGGCCCAGCCACCACAACGTCGGAGTCACCGATAGTGTTCGGTCGATCTCCTCGACCAGTTCGCGGCCGCTCTTCACCGGTTGCAGCATCTGGTGTATTCTACCGTCCCGCTGCTCTCGTAAGCCGGTCGCGAATCGCCATCCAGTCGGGCGCATCCGGCGGAAACTCGACCGCGATCCACGGCCAGTTTTCCTGATCGAGCTGATGCAGCACCCGATACAGCTGCGCCGCGTAGGGCGCCGGATCCAAGGGCATGCGAATACTGCGCGCCGAGGGGCCCAGCGCGGCTCGCCAGACATACGCTCCGGTGCGATCGGGAAGCTCCGCCGGACCGCGAACCAGGATCAGCGGTGTTCGGGGACTGTAATGGCGTTCGTGCATCCCGGGCGACGGATGTCCGCCGCCAGGGCTAGCTGAAAACTGCTCGATTGCCTCGAGCGAGATCATTCCCGGACGCAGCAGTGTGAGCTTGTCTCCTTCGATTGCGACGACGGTCGATTCGATTCCCACCTCGCAAGGTCCGCCGTCCAGGACCGGCACCTCTTCACCGAAGGCTGCTTTCACATGGTCCGCGGTTGTAGGAGAGAGCCCCATGAATCGATTCGCACTGGGCGCGGCGATCGGCACACCGGCTGCTTCGATCAGCGCCAGCGCCACCGGGTGATTCGGCATCCGGATGCCCACGGTGGACAATCCTGCGGTCACAATGGCCGGCACCCGGCTGTTTTTGGGCAGAACCAGACTCAACGGCCCCGGCCACCACATGCGCGCCAATTCTTCGGCCCTCGGCGGCCATTCGGTCACGATTTCGCGAGCCATCTCGACGGACGAGACGTGCACAATCAGCGGACTGGTCTCGGGCCGCCCCTTCCGCTCGAAAATCTTCTGAACGGCGGCCGCATCCAGAGCATTGGCGCCCAGGCCGTACACCGTCTCGGTCGGAAATGCGACCAGCCCCCCGCTGCGGATGATTTCGGCGGCCTCTTGAATCGAAAGCGCACAGGACGCGGCGGCGTCCTTGGGATCATCCGGCGATTCGGCCGGCGCGTTCCGTTGTGCGCGCTTATTAATCGAGAGGCTCATCTTTGTCGGAGGCTGTCTTACCCGTTTTGCGGAACACCAGAAAAGCGTGGATCAAATCATCCAGGTCGCCATCCAGAACGCGGTCCACGTCGCCCACCGCCAGCTTGGTGCGATGGTCCTTGATCATGCGATACGGCGCCAGAACGTAGCTGCGGATCTGGCTTCCGAAGTTGATCCCGAGCTTGGTATCTTCCATCTTGCGATCTTCGGCGCGTTTCTTGTCCATTTCGTGCTCATACAGTTTTGCGCGCAGCTGCTTCATGGCAGTGGCGCGGTTTTTGTGCTGGCTGCGCTCGCTCTGGCACTGCACCACGATGCCGGTGGACAGATGGGTCATGCGGATCGCGGAATCGGTACGGTTGACGTGCTGGCCGCCGGCGCCCGAAGCGCGAAATGTATCCACGCGCAAATCTTCCGGACGGATATCGATCTTGATTTCCTCGTCGATTTGCGGATAGACGAATACCGAAGCAAACGACGTATGGCGGCGCGCGGCGGAATCGAAGGGCGAGATGCGCACCAGGCGATGCACGCCGACTTCGCTCTGCAGCAATCCGTAGGCGTTTTCGCCGTTGACCTCGAAGGTGGCCGACTTGATGCCCGCGCCCTCGCCCTCCAGGCGATCGGTCTCGACAATCTCGTATTTATTGCGCTCCGCCCAGCGGTAATACATGCGCAAAAGCATCTCGGCCCAATCCTGGCTCTCGGTCCCGCCGGCCCCCGGGTGGATGGTGACGATGGCGCTCTTCGAGTCGTTGTCGCCCGAAAGCAGCATGTTCGTTTCCAGCTTCGCCAGCTCGCCGGTGAGAACCTTCATGTCGCGCTCAAGATCGGAGGTCACGTTTTCCCCTTCGCGCGCGAGCTCGAACAGAGTGTCCAGGTCGGAGGTCTGGCCGCTGATGCGCACGTCCTGGGCGATCTGCTCCTCCAGGCGCTTGCGGTCCTGCATGATCTTCTGGCTTTTTTCAGGATTCGACCAGAAGTCGGGAGCGTTGGTCAGCTCCTCAATCTTGGCTAGCTGGGATTTCCGGGTGGAGGCGTCAAAGATAGCTCCGCACAGCGTCGGCTTGCTGGCGGAGCGTAGCGTACTCGCGTTGCAGTTCTTCGAGTGTCATCTTTAAATTAGTGTAACGTATGCTGTAAGATTCGGACGCATGATTCCCCGTCGCTCCACGCTGGACTGGCTGCTCGAAGCCGCCGCATTCGCGGCTCTGATTGCGACCTTCGCCATGGTCTTCACGCACTGGCAAAGACTGCCCCAATTCGCACGCAGGGGCAGCCAGGCAAGTCTCAGCGTCATGGTTCTGCTGAATGCCGGCGTGTACGTCCTGCTTACCGTGGCCGCACGCTATCAACAGTTGATCAACGTCCCCTTTGAGATCGATCGGGAACGTCCCGAGGTTAAACAGCTGCTGTTGCAGATGACTATCGTGCTGAAGACCGTATTGATGGTCCTGCTGGCCGCGCTGCTGTGGACCATCGTCCACACGCCCGTGGGGAGAATGCGGACGGCAGGCCGCGGCTTCCTGGCGGTCTTCCTGATCTGCATGCTCGCGCCCACTATTTTCTACGTCCGCAAGCTGGGCCGATTCCGCAAGTGAGAGCCAAGTGCGAGAATGCTAAGAAGTGCCAGAGAACTCCACAACAACCGCACCCGCATCAGCCCGAGGGCTGGATTTTAGCCAGGATCTGGCCAAAAAAGGCTGGTATCACAGCTTCGAATTTGCCGACGGAACGGTCATCGACGGATACATGCCGCTGCGCGTGCAGAAAGAACGCTACGCGCGCTACCCGATTTCAGAAGACTTACGCGGCAAGCGCGTGCTCGATATCGGTGCGTGGGATGGCTGGTTCAGCTTTGAAGCGGAGCGCCATGGCGCCGATGTGGTTGCACTGGATTGCGTCCCCATCCCCAGCTTCCAGCAAGTCCACCGCAAGCTGAAATCGAACGTCGAATACCGCATCCTGGATTTCTACGAACTCCCTTACGAGAAGCTGGGAAAATTCGACGTCGTCTTCTTCCTGGGGGTTCTCTATCATCTGCGCCACCCGCTGCTGGCCCTGGAGATCGTTTGCGGACTCACCACGGACGTGGCGATTGTCGAATCCTTCGTCATCGATGGCGAGACCTGGAAGGAACACGAGAAAGCCATTCCGACCATGGAGTTTTACGAGACCTTCGAGCTGGGGAACCAGTACGACAACTGGAATGGTCCCACCGTGGCCTGCCTTCTGGCGATGTGCCGCGCGGCCGGTTTCGCCCGCGTCGAGCTGATGTATGCGGGAGGGAATTACGCCGGCGCCGCATGCTACCGCAAGTGGGAACCCGTTCCCGCACAACCCGCGTCGCCTCCTCCCGAGCTGACCTTCGTGTCAAACGGCAGAACGCCGGGCAACTGTTTCTCCAGCCGAAAATCGGAGGAATATCTGGAGTGCGTGTTTCGATCCGACCGTGAAATCCGCGGAGAAGACTTGCGACTGGAGGTCAGCGGATTCGGCACGCGGGCGATCCATGTGCAACGCAGAGAAGACGGAGCTTGGGTAGCGTCCTTTCGCTTGCCGCCCGCGCTCGATGCCGGATGGCATCCTGTGCGGCTGCGCTTCGCCGACAGCGGATTCAGCAACGAACTGCGGATCGCCGTGGATATTCCCCTGGTACGTCCGGAGCAGCTTGCCGTTCAAGACGTATGCGACGGAAAGTCGTGGAATCGCGGCGAGGTCAGCATCGCGGAGGGAGGCTTTGTAAGCTTCTGGTTGAGCGGCCTGCCGGAAAACCGTAGCGCGCTCGACCTGCAGGCGCTGCTGGGCGACGTTCCGCTTCAGATCACCTATATCGGGCCGACGGAAAAGAGCGGACACTGCCAGATCAACGCCAAGGTCCCGCCTGACCTGGCAAGAGGCGCGCACGATTTCCGTGTGATGTGCGCCGGGGTGGCTTCGGAACC
>DATIRX010000246.1:0-3817 GCA_035469225.1 Bryobacteraceae bacterium | reverse complement strand
GGTTCTGATGGTTTCAGAGCACCGGCCAGACCGGGGAAATCCGCTGCGTGTGACGCGCGTGTGGGTCAAGCGGGGCGGAAGCTGGATAGAGACCTTGAGCTACCAAACCGCCATCACGGCCGCCGCGCCCGCCCGGTAGGATGTGGCGAATGGTGTTCTCTTCCTCCGGACTGCGGACTGCGGACTGCGGACCGCGGGTGTATGATCTAAGCTGCGACCAGGAATGCCGGAGATCACGCAGCGCGAACCTCGGAAACCATGCTTTGCGGCGGGTTTTCTGACGCGGGCGGACCACTGGTTGTTCCCGCGCAAGACGACAATTTCGTAGGGAGATAGCTCATGAGCAAACAGATCCCAGCTTCCTCGGAACGCCGTTCGTTCCTGAATCGTTTCAACGCGGGAGCGGCATCCATCGCGGCACTCGCCCTGGGCGGCGCTGCAATGGCTCAGGTAAAGTCCGCGCCGGCAGGTCCTTTCGAGCCTGCACGTCATGCACAAGACGACTGGATGGATCAGGTCCCCGGCAAACATCGATTGGTGATCGACACGACATCGGATGACGGATTCCGGGACGGAATCCTGTTCGCGAGCAACTTCCTATTGGCGAATCGCAATGATTACGGTCTGCAGAATCAGGATGTGGCCGTCATCGTAGTCGCGCGTCACCGTTCCACGGGGTACGGCTACAACAACGACATGTGGGCCAAGTACGGAGCGTCTTTGACGGGCCAGGCGCCTTCCGCGGGCTCCCAGGACAAAGAACCGCCCAAGGCGAACCCCAGTGCCGCGGCGCTGGCCACGCTTTCGACTCAGGGCGTTCAGTTCGCCGTGTGTTCCATGGCGACTCGCAGGCTTGCCGGGATGATCGCACGCGCGGTGTCCGGAAACGCGGACACCATCTTCGCCGAACTGACCGCGAATCTGGTGAGTAACGGGCGGATGGTGCCGGCCGGAATCATTGCAGTCAATCGCGCGCAGGAGCGCGGATATTCGTTCGTAAGCGCGTAGTTTCGGAACACGGGGAGATGCACATGAAACGGCTGCACCTTGTTTTTGCCATGGTCACGATGGGGGCGTTCGTCGCCGCCGCGCAAACCCAGGTCAAGAAGTCCGCCATAGAGGGAATCACCAACTTCGCTCAAGTGGAAACAACCGTCGCCTGTGCCGGCGCGGTTTCGCCATCCGCGGTAGCCGGGATCAAGAAGATGGGGTTCGCGTCCATCATCAACCTGCGGCTGGATACCGAAAAGGGCGCCGACATCGACGCGGAAGCGGCCGCAGCCCAGGCTGCCGGCATCCACTTCGTGCACCTTCCCCTCAATGGAAATGCACCGGACCCTGCCGTGGCCGATCGGTTTCTCAAAGTCATCACGGAACCCGGCAACCAGCCGGCGTTGATTCACTGTGCCAGTGGAAACCGCGCGGCGGCGATGTGGCTGATCAAACGCGTCCTGATCGACAAATGGGACAACGAGCGCGCGTTGGAGGAAGCCACGCAGCTCGGTTCGATCAGCCCGGTGATGAAGACATTCGCGCTCGAATACATCCAGGCGCACAAAAAGTAACACCGCGCCGAATACGCGAGCATCCCCGGTATTTACCGAGCCCCTCCGGCGCCGGACGCACGCTGCGCCCAGCCATCGATTCCAGAGCGGCTGTCGCCTCACCGCAGACTGTTGATACTATGTACCTGCGCAGATGCTTCGCTGAAGGCCGCACATGTCCATCAAAGCGCCCGTGGCAGTCGCAGTAGAGGCTTCTCCGGCCAGGTCGACCAAAGCCCGCTACACCGCAGTCGCCTACGGCATGACGTTGTCCTTCATTACGTTCCTGGATCGCGCGGCCATTGGACAGGCCGCCCCGCTGATCCGGCGCGATCTGGGGCTGACTGCGGTCGAAATGGGCTACGTTTTCTCGGCATTCGGCCTGGCGTATGCGCTCCTTGAAATTCCGGCGGGGATGTATTGCGACCGGAAGGGCCCACGGACGGTTCTGACGCGCATCGTGGTGTGGTGGTCTGTGTTTACGATCGCCACAGGTTGGGCGTGGAACTTCGCCTCGCTGTGGGCAACCCGATTCCTGTTTGGCGTGGGAGAAGCCGGATGCTATCCCGGCCTCGCGCGTTTGTTTCGGACGTGGCTCCCGGTGCGCGAGCGTCCGGTCGCGGAAGGGCTGAAAGCAGCCAGCGCACGCCTGGGCGCGGCCGTCGCCCCCTCCCTGGTGGTCCTGCTCTATGGTTTCCTGTCCTGGAAAAGCGTGTTTCTGGTATTCGGCCTCATTGGATTTGTATGGGCGGCCGCGTTCTATTGGTGGTTTCGCGACAACCCATCCCAACACCCGTCGATGAATGCCCTGGAACGGGCAAGGATGCCAGCCGCGGAACCGGACCAGGGGCACGCGGCCGCACCCTGGCGCGACTACATTGTTTCCCCCAGTCTCTGGATGCTATGCGTGCAGTGGTTCTGCCATTTCTACGGATTCTATTTCTACATCACCTGGCTGCCGACCTATCTGCAGGAAGCTCGCGGGGTAAACATCACGCGGAGCGCCATTCTGGCCGGCTTCCCCCTGCTGATGGCCGCTCTAGGCAGCCTTGCCGGGGGCTGGGCCACATCCAGCCTGATTCACCGTTTCGACATCCGCCGGGCCCGCAAGATGGTCTGTTACGTTTCCTATGCGGGTGCAGCGATCTTGATGGTTTTGGCGATCCGCGTCGATTCCGTCCTGATGGCGATCGCGTTCATGAGCCTTTCCAGTTTTTCAGTCGAGCTCAGCGGACCCGCATCCTGGACCACCGCCATGGACCTGGGAGGCCGGCACGTCGGCGCTGTCTCCGGAGCGATGAATTCCATCGGCCAACTGGGCGGAGCTGTTGCTCCCGCAGTGGTCGGATTCATTGCCCAGGGTGGAAGGCAGGGCTGGTCAGCGGCCTTATACACCGCAGCCGCGGTCTACGCCGTCGGTTTCTTCTGCTGGCTGTTCCTCGATCCAGTGACGCCCCTGGGGCAGGGCCCCGCAACGACGGAGGAAATGCGGCCAAGCCAGTCGCAGTCTGGTTGACATCAAGGCGATAAACTACGATGATCGCCCTGAGAATCGGCGTATGAAATCAAAGTGGATCGGCATACTTCTTTTTGGCGGGACGATCGCGCTTGCGCAGGCTCCTTCCGAGCCGTTCCCGCCCACGGCGACGGTCAAGCAACTCATGCTCGATCTTATCTATCCTTCCTCGAATGACATCCTGGTCGCGATTTACCGCGGCGGACAAAAAGATGAGAAGGAGTGGGCGGCGGTGCGCCGCGCGGCCGTGACTCTGGCGGAATCCGGCAACATGCTGATGCTGCGGGGCCGTGCGCGAGATCCAATGGACTGGATGAAGGACGCGAAATTGTTAGCGGATGCCGGCAACGCCGCCTACAAAGCCGCGCAGGCCAAGGACAGCAGCGCGCTCGCGGCGCTGGCCGGGACTCTGGACGCTTCCTGCACCACTTGTCACAAGCAGTACCGGCCGAACGTATTTCCGAAGGACGGAGGGTCGAAATGAGCTATTCGAGGAGAGAATTTCTCAAGGCCGCCGGATCCGGGATCGTGCTCACCACCGTCACGGGTGAAACGCTCATCGCTGCCCCTACGCCCGCCGTTTCCGGGCCCTTCGCCACGGAGAAGGCCTCGTTTGTCGTCAACGGCAAGGCCTATGCCGCCGAATACGAAGCGCGCACCACCTTGTGGGAAGTGATTTCGATGAAACTGGGCCTGACGGGCACCAACCGAAGTTGCAATCGCGCCAGTTGCGGCGCCTGCAGCGTGCTGGTGGACG
>DATIRX010000245.1:0-4930 GCA_035469225.1 Bryobacteraceae bacterium | reverse complement strand
AAAAGAGCCTGGCGCTCGTATTGTCGGCGCCTTTACCCGAAAACATGGAGCGCGAGCTGGTCATTGTGGACGATTGCTCCACCGATGGGACCTCGGACATTCTCGACCGGCTGGCCGCCAATGAGCCGCGCATCCGTCTTTTCCGGCAATCCGTGAATCAGGGCAAGGGGGCGGCCGTGCGCCGGGCCATTCAGGAAGCCGTCGGCGATTTCTGCCTGATTCAGGACGCCGACATGGAGTACGATCCGGCAGAGTATCCCCGTCTGATGCGGCCTCTGCTTGATGGCCGCGCCGACGCCGTGTTCGGCTCGCGCTATCTGGCCGGCGAACAGAGCCGCGTGCTGCCGTATTGGCACACCAAGATCAATCAGTTCCTGACGCTGGTCTCCAACATGTTCAGCAATCTGAACGTGACCGACATGGAAACCTGCTACAAGGTGTTCCGCACGGACCTGCTCAAGAGCATCCCCATCCGCAGCGACCGCTTCGGCTTTGAGCCGGAGATCACCATGAAGGTCTCCAAACGAAAGCTGCGCGTGTACGAAGTCCCCATCAGCTATCACGGGCGCACCTACGAAGAAGGCAAGAAGATCGGCTGGAAGGATGGCGCCAAGGCGCTGGGCGTCATCCTGTATTTCTGGGTGATCGACGATCTGTACGCCGAATCTTACGGCCGGGGGCTGCTCAACAGCCTTACCGGCACGCCGCAATACCAAAGCTGGATCACGCGGGTTCTGCGCCCGCACTTGGGATACACGGTCCTCGAAATTGGCGCGGGCCTGGGTAATTGGACCGGCCGTCTGATGGGAAAGAAGCTGCTGTACGTCGCGGCCGAAAAAGACCCGCTCTATCTGCACGCTCTGCGAAACCGGTTTCTGCGGACGCCCAACGTCACCGTGTGCGAGCTGGATCCGGAAAACGCTTCCGATTACCAGCAGTGGGCGGGGAAGTTCGAAAGCGCTCTGTGCGTGAATCTGCTCGAAACGGTGGAAGATCCCGAAGCCGTGATCGCGTCGCTGACCGAATGCCTGAAGCCCGGTGGAGTCCTGGTGGTCCTGGTTCCCCAGGGTAAGAGGTTGTTCAGCTCGCTCGACCGCGGCATGGGCCACAAGCGCCGCTTCGATGAACCGGACCTGCGACGCATCCTGGAATCCCGCGGCTTCCAGATTGAGCGGGAACATCAGATCAACAAGATCGGCACGCTATCCTGGTGGTTCTTCGGAAAGATGCTGGGACGTCCGAAAATGAATCGCCCCGGTCTCAAGCTATGGGACAAGACCGTGTGGTTCTGGCGGCGCGTCGATCCGCTGATGCCCTGGAAAGGACTCTCGCTGATTATTGTGGCTCGCTTAAAAGCAAAGTAAGCTTGGAAAACTCATGGTCAATCATCCGAAGTTTGTAGTCACCGGCGGTGCCGGCTTCATCGGTTCCGCCTTGGTCCGGACCCTGCTCGAACGCGGACGCGTGGCGGTAATCGACAATCTTCTGACGGGCAACGAAGCGAACCTCAAGGAAGTGCGCGGCCAGATCGAGTTCCACGACGTGGATATCCGGAATGCGGCGGCGCTCGGGCCCGTGCTGCGCGGCGCCGATACCGTATTTCATCTGGCGGCGATTCCTTCCGTGCCCCGCTCGATTGACGATCCCGTGCCATCCCATGAGGTGAATATCGACGGGACCTTCAACGTCCTGCACGCCGCAGCCGAGCAGAAGGTGCGCCGGGTGGTCTATGCGGCCTCTTCTTCGGCCTATGGGGACTCGGAAACGCTGCCTAAGACCGAGACCATGACGCCCCGTCCAAAATCGCCCTATGCCGTGCAGAAGCTGGTCGGGGAACAGTACCTGGCAGTGTTTCATTCCTGTTTTGGTCTGGAAGGCGTCGCGCTGCGGTTCTTCAACGTCTACGGACCGCGACAGGACCCCACCAGTACTTATTCCGGCGTGCTGAGCTTGTTTATGAAACACCTTCTCGCCCGGACGCCTCCTACGATTTTCGGGGACGGTGAACAATCCCGCGATTTCACCTTTGTTGAGGATGTGGCTGAATTGTGCTGGAAAGCCTCGCAGGCCTCGGGCGTCGCGGGGAACATGTACAACGCGGGAAATGGGAACCAGTACACGCTGAACCACATCTGGAAGGTGTTGCAGCAAATGGAAGGTGTCGATTTGCCCCCGAAGTACGGTCCGCCGCGCGCCGGCGACGTCCGTCATTCGAAAGCGGATACCGCTGCTGCGGTTCACGATCTGGGACACAACCCGCGCATCACCATCGAAGAAGGCTTGCGGAGAACCCTGGAGTGGTACCGCCTGAGCCTGATGAAGTAAGGGGACCGATGACGGGTGGCATACGAGGCGGCCGTCCACGCTTGCGCGGGGAAAGCACTCTGCAGCGCACCCCGCAGACCACTCCGCCCGTTTCACAGAAAACCAAGAAGAGCATTCTCTTCGTTTGTATCGGAAATTCCTGCCGCAGCCAGATGGCGGAAGCCTTCGCGCGCGCCTACGGCTCGGAGATCCTGACCGTGCGTAGCGCGGGCCTGGCCCCCGCGTCGATCATCCAGCCGCTCACCCGGAAGGTTCTTGCAGAAAAGAATATTCCTTCCGAAGGACAGTTTCCCAAAGGATTGGAATCCGTGGCGGCGGACGCATTTGATGTGGTGGTCAATATCAGCGGCGAGCCGCTTCCGTCGCGGCCTGTGGCTCATCGATCCATTGAGTGGCGCGTCCGCGATCCCATCGGGCAAAGCGAGAGCCTCTACCGTTCTGTCGCTGCCGAGATTGAAGCGCTTGTGATGCGCCTGATCCTGGAACTGCGCGGGGCTTAGCCGCAGCCGCTACAATCTCTAGAAGGAGCGACCCCATGGCTTCCAGATTCGTTATCTCCAGTACCACCCTGGCTTGTATTGCCTTAGCGAGCATTCCCGCATTCGCCCAGGCCGACGCGAAGGCCATGCTAGTGAAGCATTTGAAGACTTCGCGCGACTTCACCCTCAAGGTTGCCGAACAGATGCCGGAAGCGGACTACGGTTTCAAGCTGACCCCTCCGCAGATGAGCTTTGCGGAACAAATCACGCATTTGGCCGTGGAGCAGGCCGGGATTCTGGCCCCTTTGTCGGCAGGGAACTCCAATCCGGGGAAGCCCGCTTCGATGAAGAAAAAGGATGTGCTGGCGTACGTTCGCCAGGCATTCGACAGCTCCATCGAGAAAATCTCCAAGCTGACTCCGGCGCAGCTATCGAAGACGTACAACACCGAAGGCGGCTCGATGAGCGGACTGGAGCTGGTGATGTACATGCTGGATCACACCACGCATCATCGAGCCTCGGCTGAAATGTACCTGCGCGCGAAAGGGATCACCCCCGCCGAATATCAGTTCTAGAATTCAGCGGGCGGGCGCAGCGACAGCAGCCGCGTGAACATCCCGCACGATGGTCTGCCAGGGCGAGTATCCGCGCGCGGCTGAGTACGAATCGTCTTCGAACTGCAGCGCCAGGTCCACGCGCGTCCCTGCGGCGAACTCCCCGATTCGATCTGCGAAGTTCCACGCTTTCGCGCGAATCACGCGCCCGTTGACCTTCAGCTTCAGGAACAAGTGCTTTTCCTTCTTGACATCCGGCGGCCCTGCGATCTCCACTCCGCGCGCTGCAAAGGTCGGCGCTGCATTCCCGTAGCCGAACGGCGCGAGCCGGAGAATGTCGGCCACCGACTGATCGTCGATTTCCTCCAGTGCGATCTCGGCATCCACCGCCAGTTCGCGCTCGAAGTCGGCGGGCGTCAGGCGCTCGCCCGCGTAGCCGCGCATGCGGTTGCGGAATTCCTCCACTTGATCGGCGCCCATGGTCACGCCCGCGGCCTGCCGATGCCCGCCAAATTTGCTGAACAACTCGGGCATAGACTCCAAGGCTTCCAGCAGGTGAAAAATGGGAATGCTGCGGCCCGATCCTTGCGCCAGCCCGTTTTCGATCCCCAGTACGAACGCCGGGCGATGAAAGCGCTCCACCACCCTGCTGGCGACGATTCCCACCACCCCCCGATGCCAGCCTTCCGCCGCAAACACCAGCGCGGCATCGCCGTCGGTCACCGGCTGCTGGATGCACTGCTCAAAGATGGCGCGGGCGATTTCGGCCTCGGTCTGCTGGCGGTCGGTATTCAGCTCGTGCAGCTTCGACGCCAGTGCGCGAGCCTGCTCCGGATCGTCGGTCAGGAACATTTCGATCACGTCCGCGGCGCTGTCCATGCGTCCTGCGGCATTAATTCGCGGAGCCACGCGAAAAGCCACGTCACGCGAGCTGGGGGAATCGCCTTCCGGGAATCCGGACACATCCAGCAAGGCGCGCAACCCGGGATTCCGCACTCGATCCAACCCCGCCAGGCCTCGCTTGACGATGACGCGATTTTCGCCCGTCAGCGGAACTACGTCGGCCACCGTCGCGATCGCCACCAGTTTCAGGAGCGAATCGATCAGCCGCTCCCGGCGAGCCCGCTTCCATCCGAAATCACGGATCAACGCGTCCAGCAGCTTCAGCGCAACTCCGGCCCCGCATAGATTCTTGTCGGGATAGTCGCAATCCGGACGATTCGGATTCAACACCGCCACAGCCGCCGGCAGCTCGGCTTCCGGCAAATGATGATCCGTCACGATCACAGAGATCCCCAGCGCCGTGGCATGCTTCACCACTTCGTTCGCCCGGATGCCTGTATCCACGCTGACAATCAGGGAAACGCCGGCGGCGGCAGCTTCTTCCACCACCTCGCTCCGCATGCCATAGCCGTCCTTGAGTCGGTGCGGCACATGAAAGGAAGCGATCCCGCCCAGCAGATCCAGACCCTTTTTCAGGATGACGATGGCGCTGGTGCCGTCCACATCGTAATCGCCGTAGAGCAGGATGCGTTCTTTTTGTTCGATGGCGCGGCGCAATCTGGCCACTGC
>DATIRX010000244.1:0-2801 GCA_035469225.1 Bryobacteraceae bacterium | reverse complement strand
TAGAGGTTGAACTGCTGGAAGACGAAGCCGATCTCCGCCCGCAGCTTGTTGAGGTTGGTCTTCTTGTCCGAGAGGTCCATCCCGTCGACGATGAGTTTCCCCTCGTTGATCGGCTCGAGCTCGTTGATCGTCCGGATGAGGGTCGACTTCCCCGAGCCGGAGGGGCCGCACACAACGACGACTTCGCCCGTCCGCACCTGGAGGTTGATGTTGTTCAGCACGTGGAGCCTGCCGAACCACTTGTGGACGCCCTCGAACCGGATCATCGCGCCTCCCCGTGCATCTCCCGGGCTGCGGAATCCCTGCCTCTTTCCCGCGTTTGCAGATTATACATTATCCGAGCGTCAACGCACCCCGGAGAAATCCAGAACCTTAGACGACGGCACCGAAGAGGGCTCCGACGCCGTACGTCAGCGCCATGGCCAACGCTCCCCAAAACGTGACGCGCAGTGCGCCGACGCCACGCCTTGCGCCGCCGGCGTGAGCCGCCAGCCCACCGAGGATCGCGAGGCACGCGAGCGACGTCCCCACGACAAACGCCGTCAACATCCTGGCGGGAACGAGAAGCACGATCAGGAGCGGCAGGCCCGCCCCGACGGCGAACGTGGCCGCGGACGCAAAAGCCGCCTGCACCGGGCGAGCGCGCTGGATCTCCGATATGCCGAGTTCGTCGCGCGCATGGGCCCCGAGGGCGTCGTGTGCCATCAGCTGGTCGGCGACCTGCCTCGCGAGAGAGGGATCAAGCCCTCTGGAAACGTAGATTCCGGCAAGCTCCGCCCTCTCGGAGGCGTCATTGGTCTCCAACTCGCCGCGTTCGCGCGCCAGGTCCGATTTCTCGGTATCCGCCTGGGAGCTGACGGAGATGTATTCGCCGGCCGCCATGGACATGGCTCCGGCGACGAGCCCGGCCATTCCAGCGACGGCCACTTCACTCCCGGTGCCGCCCGCGGCGGCGACGCCCAGGATCAGGCTGGCGGTCGACACGATGCCGTCGTTGGCCCCCATGACCGCGGCCCGGAGCCACCCGATCCGTTCCGAACGGTGATTTTCTTCATGGCGCATGGGATTTGACGACCTCCATCAACACAGGGAAAGTCCCCACGAAAAATTGTTTACCATCCCTTTCGGACAGGCGAGCCGTTCGCTTCCGCCGGCAGTCAGGCCGCGAACCGCAGCACTGCGATGATATGACACGTGGTGCCTTCAATAACGAACAGGTGCCAGACGAAGCGGCTGTAACCGACCCGCTTGATCGTATAGATCGCCACTTGTGCTGCGGGGCCTCCCGGTTTCCAATGGGCGGCTGTCAGCTCCGGCCTGTGATTAGGCGGTTTATAATTATCTTCACTATTTATTCCGCGAATCGGCCAACACACGTTCAATTCTTTTGTCCGGCACCAACCATATCAAGGCGACCAAAACATATATCGCTCCGGCAATCCACTGGCGCAAAAACGCAGATGGTATGGCGATCAAGTAGAGTGCTGGAGAAAGCTTGCCCTTGTAATCTTTTCCTATTGCCACCGCCATCAACGAATCTTCACCATGTTTGGAAATTATTGTTCTCTGCAGGATCCAATACGCTATCGCTGCCATAAACAGCACAACACCATAAACCGCTGTTGGCGCAGATGCGAAGTGATTCTCGCCCATCCATCGAGTGACGAATGGGATTAGCGATAGCCAAAACAACAAATGCAAATTTGCCCACAGGATGCCACCACTCACCCGTTCTGTAACATGGAGCATATGGTGGTGGTTGTTCCAGTAAATGCCAAGATAAACAAAACTCAGCACGTAACTTAAAAAAACCGGAAGCATCGGGTACAACGAAGCAAGATCGGTTCCATGCGGTGCCTTCATCTCGAGCACCATGATGGTGATGATGATGGCGATCACGCCATCACTGAATGCTTCGAGCCGCCCTTTGTCCATTATTCCCCTGGACGTTGGTATCTGTCCGCCGAACGTCCAGGCTGGGCTGCGGAGCCACACGCTCTCCCGTGGGGCGGCCGCCAGCTTCAGCCTGTGGTTAGCCAGCCCACCATTTCTCTGCTTTATCGATCTGTTGTACAACCCTTTGGGCAACTGATTCCAGGGAATTGCCGCTATCATATCGATACCAATGTTCCGTGCTTGGACCTTCACACCCTAGTCGAAGTCGATCTCTTGGGTTCAAATCATGCGCAGTGACCTTCTCTGGAGGTATTTTTTCCCCCCATGGCATGGTGACACCTTCAGGACCGCACCTTGATATTTCAACGATAAATCCGCCGCCCCTTCTATCAAATTGAAACGTTATGAGATCAATTTGGTTCGCGCCGGGCCGGCGTAAGTGCGGAAAGGAACCTGCGAATCCTCGCTGGCGTAAAGCCGGGACCACTATGCTGTTAAGGACAACGGTCATTTCTTTTCGTGTTGTCATCTTATGAATCCGGTCTGGTCAACGCTCCGGTTAAGCCCCATTCCCGTGCGGCCCCGGGATATTTCCGGCAAGCGCCGACGGCAGTTTAACGTAACCACCGTTGTTCTTCAAATCTTCTTCGTGCTGCCGCCGGATCTCTTCCATCTGCCGAACCGTGTCGATTCCGGGATGACCCGCCGGTATCGTCGGTTCGAATTCGAAATCCGGTGAGCCGGATCAGGGGAAGAGCCGCTTCGCGATCCGGTGACGGCGGTCTGCGAAGGCGCGGTAGAGGATGCGCGATAGGATCCCGGCCCCCGGGAATCGAAAGAGGACGGCGGCCAGCCGGTACCGCCGCGTGCGGCGCAGGATCTCGGGGAGCGCATTTTCCCCGGCG
>DATIRX010000243.1:0-2037 GCA_035469225.1 Bryobacteraceae bacterium | reverse complement strand
CACCCGGGCCACCCGTTGGACACCCAGGATGTTCAATAGCGTGAAAACAGCCACCAGGCTGCAGGCGACGGCTTGCGCACCTCCCAGGCGGAGGGCCCAGGTACCCGAGCCAACCACCACCGAGGCATTATCCTGGCTCAGGGCGGGGTAGAAGTGCCCCAGGTATTCGGAAAACGCCAGCGCCGCAGTCGCGATGGGCGCGGAAAAGCCGGCGAAAAACGAAGCCCACCCGGTCATGAATCCCCAGGTCGGTCCGAACGCGCGCGTCAGGTAGACGTATTCACCGCCGGAGCTGGGGAAATTGATGCCCAGCTCGGAATAACAGATGGCTCCGAGAAACGCGATGATTCCACCCACGACCCAAATGCTGAAAATGAGATTTGGGGAGCCGAGTTCGCTAGCCAGAAAGCCGGTGCCGGTGAAAATCCCCGTCCCGACCATATTGGAAACCACCAGCGCGGTCGCGCTGACTAGGCCAAGCTGGCGGAGCAGTCCCGACTTTCCAGCGGTCACCACTTTATTCTACGAGTTGAGCGTCCGTAAGGGTTACGTGCCGTGACACTTTTTGTACTTTTTGCCGCTGCCGCACGGACACGGATCGTTGCGACCCACCTTGCCGGCGGCCGCAGGAGGCTCCGCCTCCTGCTCGTGCTCGGGCGATTCCTCCGCGGCTGCAAAAACGGGATCGAGTCCAGCCAGACGCAGGCGCTCGTCCAGGGCGAACATCACCAGCTCCGCCTCGCTCGACGATAGATCCGCCAGCGCGTCGATTTTGCGAAGCATGCCGCGAACCCGGCCGCGCGTGGTCTCGCCCGGCATGGCCAGGGCGTAGGCGAATAGCGCGTCCTCGCGAAGATCTTCCAGATCGCCTTCGCGGTCAAAGTAGCTGGCGATCTTGTCGGCGCTGCCGGTGAGCTGAAAATAACCGGCGCCGCGCACCGCCTGCCGGAGGATGTCCTTGTTGGGATCTTCCAGGTGCTGCGCAAAGAAGCGCGCATACGGCTTCCACAGCGAGCGCCACATGGATTCGAGCGCTCTCGCCCGGGCGATTCCGCCCTCTTCATACAGCGCCTCGATGGCTTTTCGCGAATCGTCCCGGTCCGCCACTGCGTATAAGCCGACCGCCGCTCCTCCGCGCTCGGTGATGTCGCGAGACGTGTCCGCCAGGACCGCCAGCATGGCATCGCGAATGGAGGCGTCTTCGGTCGCGTCCGCCAGTGACCCCCAGGCGCGCCCGCGCACCTGGGCATCCGGATCGGATTGCGCCAGGCGGAATAACGATGCGCGTGACTTCTGATCCAGCTCGTTGTTGAAAAAACTGTGCGCCGCGCCCGCACGGACTTGTGCGTCCGGAGACTCGAGCAGCGCCAGCCGCTCCGCCTCGCTCAAGACATCGAAGGCGGGCAGTTCGAACTTGGGATACTCAGCCAGGATGTCAAAGGGTTCCGGATCGTAGTGGGGCGGGGGCGCGTCCAATTGCTCCAACGCGTACTGGACCTCGCGGCGTAATTCGGCCTCCTCCGCGGGAATCTCGGCCAGCATGGTTTCCAGGGCCGGTTGCGCCGCCGGATCTCCGTACAGGCCCAGGCAGAAGGCTCCGTCCGCCGCATCGAACTCCAGGCGATCCAGCAGAAGAGCCAGAACCCGCGGATCGTGTACATGCAGCCCGGCCAGCAAAAATGCGATCTCGGCGCCGTGCTCTTCCCCTAGCTCTTCATACAGAGCCAGTAATGGATCCACGGCACGCTCGCGGAAAGGCAGCAGCGCTTGCGTCAGCTCATCGGTGACGTCGTCGGGCGACCGGCGGATGACGTCGATGTAGAAATCCAGCGCTTCCGGCACATTCCAGTGCCGGAACAGATCCACCATCACGGGATCGAGATCCACGCGTTCGTTGTCGTGCGAAGCCTTCGCAAAGGCCAGGACTTCCTGGATTGCTTCGGCGCCGCCGTCGAGAATGGATTGAATCAGGCGCCGGTCGACGCCCACGCGGCCCATCGCCGCGTCGCGCAGTAACTCACCCGCACTGGCCACTGG
>DATIRX010000242.1:0-8328 GCA_035469225.1 Bryobacteraceae bacterium | reverse complement strand
TGGTGGACGAGGTGATGCGTCTGGCGCGCGAGCCGGGACTGCTCGCCAGTATGGGCGGGGCCGCGCGCGCTTTCGCGAAACCGGACGCGGCCCGGCGAGCCGCGGACGTGCTGGAGTCGTACGCGTAGACATTTGTTATCTCACCGCTGGAGCGGCGCTATTGACACCGCCCTCAAAAGCCGAAACAATACGTTATTAAAATGTTTTTCAAGCGTCAGCCTGTCCACTTCGTCGGCATCGGCGGAATCGGCATGAGCGGGCTGGCCGAGGTGCTGCTCGAACTGGGCTATCCGGTGAGCGGATCCGACCTGAAGCTGAGTCCCGCCACGGAGCGCCTGGCCGCTCTCGGCGCAGTCATTCACGAAGGTCACGCCGCGGAACATGTTGCCGGTGCGAATGCCGTGGTCATGAGCTCCGCGGTCCACCGCGACAATCCGGAGGTGGTCGAAGCCCGGCGCCTGGGCCTTCCGGTGATTCCGCGCGGCGAGCTGCTGGCCGAGCTGATGCGTTTGAAATTCGGCATCGCCATCGCGGGGAGCCACGGAAAGACCACGACCACCTCCATGGTGGCGGCGCTGCTGATCCACGCGGGTCTGGATCCTTCCGTCATGGTGGGCGGGCGAGCCGCCGTGCTGCGCGGCTCGAACGCGCGCGTGGGAGCGGGCGATTACCTGGTGGTGGAGAGCGATGAAAGTGACGGATCGTTCCTGAAGCTGGCGCCCATTCTGGCCGTGGTGACCAACATCGACCGCGAGCACCTGGATCACTATGCGGATCTGGAAGCGATCTGCCGGGCGTTTGTGGAGTTTGTGAACCGCGTCCCGTTCTACGGCGCCGCGATCCTGTGCCTGGATGACGAAAACGTGCAGCGCATCCTGCCGCGGGTCAATCGCCGGGTGATTACGTATGGCGTCAGCGCGCAGGCGGATCTGCGGATCACGCACTCCTCCGCGGGCCACCTGGCCAGCGAATTTCATCTGGTCCGCCGTGATCAGGATCTGGGGTGTTTCCGCCTTGCGGTTCCTGGCGCGCACAACGTGAGTAACGCGACCGCGGCCGTGGCCATCGCCCTGGAGCTGGAGATTCCCGTCGAGACCATTCGCGAGGCTTTGGCGGGGTTCAGCGGCGTCGACCGGCGCTTTCAGGTGCGCGGCACGGAGGGCGGGGTAACCGTCATCGACGATTACGGCCATCATCCCACCGAGATTCGCGCCACTCTGGCCGCCGCCCGGGCCTGCCGCTACCGCCGCATCCACGTGTTGTTCCAGCCCCATCGCTATACCCGCACACAGGCGCTGATGGACGATTTCGCACGCGCGTTTCATCAGGCCGACACGGTTCATCTGGTCGATATCTATGCGGCCTCGGAGTCTCCCCTGGAGGGCGTGACCTCGCAAGTGCTGGCGGAGCGGCTGCAAACCTTCGGTCACCGCGGCGTGACGTACGCCGGAAGCCTGGAGGCGGGCATCGAATCGGTTCTGCAGGCGGCGGACGCGGGCGACGCCATCGTCACGCTGGGCGCAGGAAGCGTTTCGCAGGCCGGCAATGTGATCGTCGAGAAGCTAAGGAGCAAACGCTAGAGTGGGCCGCAAATCTTACGAAGGGACGGGTGTGCTGCCGGGTCTGGAGGACGAGGATCGTCCGGCTCCATCGGCCAACCGCACTGCCTCCAGGCGAGCCTCCGCGAACTCCGCGCGCGCGCCGCGCTTCTCGATGCCGCGCCTGATCGCCACCTTCGTTACCGCGGCCATTTTTCTCGGCCTGGTCCTCTACGCGTTCCATCGGTTGGAGCAGTTCCTGATCGTGGATCCGCGTTTCGCGCTCAGCGGTCCGGGCGACGGATCTTCGCTGGAGATCGACGGCGCCGCGCACGCCTCCCGCCCGTCGATCGAGAAAATCTTCACTGACGATACCGGCGCCAGCGTGTATCTCATTCCGCTGGCCGAGCGCCGCGATGCGATCCGGGAGGTGCCCTGGGTTCGGGAAGCTTCCGTGGCCCGGGTATGGCCCAACCGCGTGATCGTTCGCGTGAAAGAGCGCACACCGGTCGCGTTCGTGCGGCTGAATTCTTCGCGCTTCGGACTGATCGACGTGGAGGGTGTCATTCTTCCGCCGGCTACCGACCGCTTCAAGCTGCCGGTATTGACGGGTGTCCGGCCCTCCGATCCTGCGGCCAGGCGACGCGAAGGCGTCCAGCGCGTGCTCCGCTTGACGGCCGATCTGGGAGAAGCCATGGCGAATATTTCGGAAGTCGATGTGTCCGACGGAGACAATCTCAAGGTTTCGCAGCCCTACGATGGGCGCAGCTTGACGCTGCTGCTGGGGGATCGCAACTTTGCCGCGCGCTACGGGAATTTCGTGAGCCACTATAGCCAGATCCAGCAGCACCTGCCCGGCGCGGCCGTTCTGGATTTGCGCGTGGAAGATCGCATCACAGTTGTCGAATAACGTGTGGAGTAAGAAGTAAGTATGCCTGGCAAAACACAGCTCGCGGTCGGACTGGACGTCGGGAGCTCGCGCACCCGCGTGGTGATCTGCGCGCTCGAAGGCGATCATCTCCGCTGTCTGGCCTACGGGCTGGCGGTCTCGGGCGGCTGGACCAAGGGACGCATCACCGACCAGGACGCCGTGGCCGAATCGATTCGGGCCGCGGTGGCCGATGCGGAGCGGGGAGCGAGTATCTCGGTCGAAGCGGCCACGCTCGGCATGGGCGGGCGCGCAATTCATGGCGCACAGGGCCGCGGCCTGTACGAGTTCGGCCGACCCCGCGAAATCGATCAGGACGATCTGATCTATGCGGTGGAGCTCGCCTCGGACGTCGCGCTGGAGCGCGACCGCATGCTTCTGCACGTCGCTCCGCAGGATTTCATTCTCGACGGACGCGCCGGTTTCCGCCGCCCCACCAAAGGCGTGTGCTCGCGACTGGAAGCCAACGTTCATCTGGTCACCGCCTCGGTCCAGGAACATCAGGCCCTGATCGCGGCAGCCCACCTGGCTCACTTGCCGGTGGAAGAAACCGTGTTCGAGCCGATGGCCGCGGCCTACGCCTGCGTGGGACCGGAGGAGCGGGCGCGCGGGGTCGCCATTGTCGATATCGGTCTGGAATCGAGCGGCCTGGTGGTGTATGACGGCGAGAAGCTGATCCTGGCTTCCAGTATCCCGGTGACCGCCGATCACTTCACGCGCGACATCGCCTGGATGCTGAAAGTTTCCTATGAGGATGCCGAGAGCCTCAAGCAGCAGTACGGCTGCGCGATGCTGGGCCTGACCGCCGAATCGACGCTGATCGAGATTCCTTCGCCCGAGGGCCGCATGCCGCGCGAGGCGCGTCGCAGCGAGCTGATCGAAGTGCTGGAAGCCCGCGCCGATCAGTTGTTCAGTTTCGTGCGCGCCGAGATTCAGCGCGCGGGCATGGATCGCAGTCTGCTCGAAGGCGTCCTGCTGACCGGCGGCGGAGCAATGCTGCCCGGCATGTGGGATATGGCCGAGAAGAAGCTCGACTGCACCGCCTGCCTGGGCCTGGCGAAAGGAATTGGAGACTGGCCGGAGGAGCTGCGCAGCCCGGTGTGGGCCACCGCGGCCGGCCTGGCCATGTATTCGGCCAAGTTGAAATTGCACCGGCCGCCGCCGCGGCGCAGCCGGGGGTTGATGGGACTCGTAATGCGATGAGGTGAGGCGATGAAAGAATTGAGCGCTCAGAAGAAGAGGGAAACCATGGCACTCGATAAATTGAAGTTCGTGATCCAGGAAGAACCTGCGCCCCGGACGCGGATCCGGGTTTTCGGCGTCGGCGGAGGCGGCTCCAACGCCGTGGCGCGGATGCTGCAGGAGGGTCTGGCCGGCGTGGAGTTTTGCGTCCTGAATACCGACGTGCAGGCGCTGGCGTCGTCGCCCGCGCCCACCAAGCTGGCGATCGGGTCCAAAATCACCAACGGCCTGGGCGCCGGGTCCGACCCGTCCGTCGGCAGGCAGTCCGCCCTCGAGGATACCGAGAAGATTATCGACATGCTGGACGGCGCCGACATGGTGTTTGTCACCGCCGGGTTGGGCGGCGGCACGGGCACGGGGGCTGCCCCGGTAGTCGCTTCGCTGGCCAAGGAACTGGGTGCGCTCACGGTGGCGGTGGTGACCAAGCCGTTCGCCTTTGAAGGATCGAAGCGCCGCAAGCAGGCCGAACAGGGTCTCCTCGAATTGGGCGGCGTGGCCGACACGGTGATCGCGATTCCCAACGACCGTCTGCTGGATCAGGCCTCTCCGGATACCAGTATTTTCGACGGATTCCGTCTGGCCGACGACGTTCTGCGGCAGGCGGTGCAGGGGATCAGCGACATCATCACGACGCCGGGCCTGGTCAATCGCGACTTCTCCGATATTCGCAACATCATGGTCGGCATGGGCTACGCCATGATGGGCACCGCCACGGCGTCCGGCCCCAATGCGGCTGCGGCCGCGGCCGAGAAAGCCATCGGATGTCCGCTGCTGGATGAAGGCGGGGTGCGCGGCGCTCGCGGCGTGCTGGTGAATATCACGGGTTCCCGCAGCCTGGGTCTCCATGAGGTCAACAAGGCTTGCACTTTGATCCGCGATGCGGCCGGCAATGACGACGTGGAGATCAATTTCGGCGTGGTGCTGAATGAAGCCATGGGCGATGAGGTGAAGGTCACGGTGATCGCCACCGGATTCGAGCGCGCCGGCTTGCCGTCGATCGCTAGGCGACCGCGCACGAACGATGTGCCGGCGTTCGAAATTCCGCGCCCCATCGCGCATGTGCCGGCGCCCGAGCCCCTCGAAGAGGAAGCCTTGCATAGGGAGGACGCGCAGCCCGAACCGGAGCCGGAGCCGCAGTACGAAGAGACACCCATGGCGGCAGCGGCCCATGCCAATGGTTCCTCCGAACCCATGTTCGACGATCTGGACGTACCGGCGATCCTGAAGCGCGACCGCCGCTTCGTGCAGTAAACGAAAATCGCAGCGGGCGGAGCTCACCGAACCAGAGGATAGAAGGTCAGCGGAGCCAGCGGAGGGTTGACGCCTGGGCCGCGCTCGGTGGTCGTGTAGAAACCGCGATTGTCTGTCGAAAACGTGATTGCCTCGCCTTGGGCCTCGGGGACCAGGGGAACGATCTGGCCGGGTTGCTTGAGCAGGTCAACCAGCGCAACAGACGAGTTCGGACGGCTCCAGTACGATGCCGCCAACGCGGGCGGTGTGGCGGGATTGGTTGCGCTGGAGTACCGGCGGATCAGCACCTGGAGCCCGTCGGGCGAGATATCGGCGCCGGTGACACCGGTGAACGAAAAGGTTCCGGCGAGCGTTAGGGTGTTGACTTGCCCGGATACAGGCGCGACGGAACGGTACAGCCGGTTGCCCGCCGCTTCCCGCTTGCTCACGACGTAAAACTCGCCGGTCAGCGGATCCACCATGAAGCCCTCCGCGTCGCGTGGACCATCCGGATACACGAAGTCGAAGGGCGCCACGCCGGACAACGTTTCGGTCACCGGAGTCTGGTTCACCTTTACGCGAGGCTCCAAGACCCGATACACGCGAATCGACGTTCGTCGGGCCGAATTGTCGCCGATGTCGGCCAGGTAGAGATAGCTTCGGCCGCCGGGCGCCGGACCGATGGCCATGTCCTCCCAATCCACGGCCGATGCGCCTTCCAGCAGGTAAGTCCCCAGTAAGACGCCGTTACGATTCACCGCGTAGACCCTGGGCTGGTCGCCCGAATCGTTGTGGACCCAGAAGATGTTCGGATTGCTGCGGCTCTGGCCGATCCCCGAGATCTCGTCCAGTTCCGCGGGAAACCGGGTGACTGGCCGCCCCGGACCGAACGAAGCCGCGAGCGCCAGCGCGGCGGTGAACGCACCCACAGCTCTGATCGCAACGGGGGCCTTCATGGAAACAACAGAATAACAAAAGTCTGCCCAAACACTGACGCAGCCACGCGGCCAGGTTAGCGCCATGACAGGGTGTAATCCTTTCTGAAAAATGGGCTGATTGCGCGCGGCGCGACCCCCGTGGATCTCGTGGACGCCTTAAGACACGCGCTCCTCATCGCCGCGCGACTGTGTTATCCAAGTAGAGTGATGACACACCTCACCCGGCGGCAGTTCGGCGGAACGCTGCTGCTTGCAACCCAGGCGGCTCCGCGACTCTTTGGCAAGTCCGCCTCGACCGGCGCGATCGATAATGTACTGCGCGAAGGCATCCAGCTCCGGAAGATACCCAGTGTCGCTGCCATGGTTGCATCCACCGATACCATCCTGTACAGCGGCGCTTTCGGCAAACGCGATTCTGCATCCGGGATCGATGTGCGGCCCGACTCGATCTTCGCCATCGCGTCCATGACCAAGGCCATTACCTCGGTCGCGGCCATGCAGTTGGTCGAGCGCGGGAGATTGAAGCTGGACGAACCCGTGGCCAGGCATCTTCCGGATCTGGCCAAGATGGATGTGCTGACGGGTTTCGACGCTGCCGGAAAACCAGTGTTGCGGCCGGCCACCAGGCAGATTACGCTGCGTCATCTTTTGACGCATACGTCGGGATTCGCGTATCCCACCTGGCACGAGGGGATGTTCAAGTACACACAGGCCACTGTTCCGCTGCCCCCGGGAGTGGTCGCACCGATGGTCCCGCTGATGTTCGAGCCGGGAACCGCCTGGCAGTACGGTTATAGCGCCGATTGGACGGGTCGTCTGGTGGAGGCCGTCAGCGGCCTGAACCTGGAGCAATATTTTCAGCGCAATATTCTTCAGCCGCTGGGGATGACCGACACTTCCTTCATTTTCCCCGCGGAGAAGTTCGATCGCCTGGTGGGCCGTGCGCAACGTCAGAACGGAGGGCCGCTGCAGGAAGTCCCTCGCGCGCTGCCGCCGAAGCCGGCCGCGTTCAACGGCGGCGGGGGACTCAATTCCACCGCGCCCGACTACATCAAGTTCATGCAGATGATCCTGCGCTACGGACGCTCGGGCGTTCGCGATGAGATCCTTACCGCCAAATCGGTGGAGGCGATGTCGATCAACCAGATCGGCGGCCTGGGAGCTGGAAAGCTGAAGACCTTCCAGCCCAACCTCTCAAGCGATGTGGATGTGCATCCCGGGTTCATCGACAAGTGGGGCTTGGGTTTCCTGATCAATACCGCCGCGTATCCCGGCGGCCGCTCGGCCGGAAGCCTGGCCTGGGCGGGCGTCTACAATACTTTCTACTGGATCGATCAGCCGCGCGGGTTGTGCGCCGTCCTTATGATGCAGTTCCTGCCGTTCGTGGATAAAGAAGCGGTGGGATTGCTGGGCGATTTCGAGCGCGCGGTTTACGCGAACCTTTAGCTGGCCAGGTGCAAGACTACACTTCGGCGCTGCGGGCCCGACCGGTGCTCGAAGACATAGATTCCTTGCCAGGTTCCGAGCGCCATGCGCCCGCCGATCACGGGAATCGACAGGCTGGTGCCGGTTAGAGCCGTGCGGATATGCGCCGGCATATCGTCGGGGCCTTCGGTGTCGTGGCGATAGCGCGGGTCGCCTTCCGGAGCGATGCGTTCGAAAAAGTCCGCCAGATCCAGCACCACGTCGGGATCGGCGTTCTCCTGAATGACCAGCGATGCCGAGGTGTGCTGGATGAACAGGGTCAGCAGGCCGGTTTCGGCTTTGGCCGAAGCCACCCACGCTGCTACCTCCCGTGTGAAAGGATACAGGCCTTTCCCGCGAGTGCGGATTTCAAGCGTATGGTGCACTTATTCGACGGTGACGCTCTTGGCCAGGTTGCGCGGCTGATCGACGTCGCATCCGCGCCGTACGGCAATGTGATACGCCAGCATCTGCAGCGGCACCACTTCCAGAATCGGCAGCAGCAGCTCGTGCGTGGTGGCGATGGGGATCACGTGATCGGCGATCTTGGCCACTTCGTCGTCGCCTTCGCACGCCACCGCGATCACCTTGCCTTCGCGGGCTTTCACTTCCTGGATATTGGAAAGCGTCTTCTCGTACAGCAGCCGGCTGGAGGGATCTGAGAAATCGCGAGTGGCCAGCACCACCGTGGGCAGGTTCTCATCGATCAGGGCGTTGGGGCCATGCTTCATCTCACCGGCCGGATAGCCTTCCGCGTGGATGTAGGAAATCTCTTTGAGCTTCAGGGCGCCTTCGAGTGCGATGGGGAAGTGAATGCCGCGCCCCAGGTATAGGAAATCGGTGGAGCGGAACAAGGCCTTGGCCAGATCGTCATAGATATGGTCGCGCCGCAAAATCTCTTCCATCTGGCCGGGCAGATGCACCAGCCGCTCCACTAAATGGATGGAGGTGGCTTCGTCCAGCGTCTCGCGCCGCTGGCCCAGGTACA
>DATIRX010000241.1:0-1689 GCA_035469225.1 Bryobacteraceae bacterium | reverse complement strand
ATCCTCAAACCAGTGGACTATTCTTATGTTTGGGGAGACGCAGCCGAAGAGCTTATTCGGGTGGCGCCGGCCGCGCGGATCGTCAATCTCGAGACCAGCATCACGACGTGCGAGGACTACGATCCCAAGGGGATCAACTACCGCATGCATCCCGCGAATACGCCGTGCCTGGCCGCGGCGAAAATCGACTGCTGCGTCCTGGCGAACAATCACGTGCTGGATTGGGGCCGCTCAGGGTTGAAGGAGACGCTCGCCAGCCTGCAATCCGCCGGCATGAAGACTGCTGGAGCGGGACTGAATCTGGCCGGGGCCATCCAGCCGGCCGTGATCGAGATCGGGGACAACGCCAGAGTGTTGGTGTTCGCTGCGTGTACCGAGGACAGCGGGATTGGTTCCGATTGGGCTGCGGCGGATCGAGAGCCTGGAGTTGCCCTGCTGCCGGACCTTTCCGACCGAACAGCCGAAGGGCTCACGGAACGGGTACGGGGGATGAAAGGGAAGGACGACATCGCGGTCCTGTCGATTCACTGGGGCGCCAACTGGGGCTACGGAGTTCCGCACGAGCACCAGAGGTTCGCTCACAAAGTGCTGGATCTTGGCGCGGTTGATGTGATTCACGGCCATTCCTCGCACCATCCCAAGGGGATCGAAGTCTACAAAGATAAGCCGATTCTGTACGGTTGCGGCGATTTCCTGAATGACTATGAAGGCATCGCCGGATACGAGGAATACCGGGGCGATCTTGTGTTGATGTATTTCGTGAGTCTTGATGCAGCCACGGGCCGTCTCTTGGCCCTGGATATGACACCGCTCGAAATCAAACGCCTTCGCCTGCGCAAAGCCGAAGGCCCGGATGCTCACTGGTTGCGGGAGATGCTCCATCGAGAGGGAAAACGGTTAGGCACGAGGGTGACGTCGGGCGGAGACAACCGCCTCGCCTTGCAATGGAGATGAAGGGATTAACTTGATCCTGGACCGCCGGGCGGCACGTTCGGCTGCGGCTACTCGATGGCCGGCTTCTTCTCACATTCTTCGCACATCTCCTCGGGTTCCATTGCCTCACGTTCGCAGTGTGCGCCATGCCCGTGCGCCAGGTTCATGCAAGTGCAGCGTGCCACAGGCTAAGCCACAACCACAGGCGTGCTGGGCCAGTGCGATGGAGTCACGGAGGGCGCTGCTGATTTCGGGCCACGATGTTCGCTGACCGCTCTTATCGTGTCCATCACTCCGGCGGCGTCCACAGGTGCGTAAGGGTGCGCGGCCGCCAGGATGATATCGTTCAACGCGAGAATTCCAGCAAGCTTGCCGCCTTCCGTCACCGGCAACCGGCGGACTTGAGCGCGGCGCATAATGGCCATGGCCTTGTCTACATCGTCATCCGGCGCGCAGGTCTGTACTGTGCGAGTCGCCACGTCCTTGACGGTGGCGTCGGACGGGCGGCAGTTCCGAGTGCCCACCGCGATGCAGACATCGCGGTCCGTCACAATGCCCGTCAGTTTCCCATCTTCGACCACCGGCAGGACGCCGCAGTCGTTCGTCCACATCAATTCGATCGCTTCGGCGAGGTTTGTATCTGGTCCGCAGCATTTGGGATTGCCTGTCATAACTTCTCGGACTTTCATAGCTTACGCTCCTGGAACGCTCGGCTCATCGGTGAGCTGGATCCTAAGATTGTTTGTGCAAACGTAG
>DATIRX010000240.1:0-3828 GCA_035469225.1 Bryobacteraceae bacterium | reverse complement strand
AGACGAACATCCGCATTGAATTTGCCCTGGAACATCTGCCGGACGAAAACCGGCGGCTTGCCGGCGATGACGTCGCCGATCAGAACGCGGCCAAAGCGCGCGGCGAGTTTAGGAGCGTAGTCGCGGGTTTGATAGGTGTGTCCGAACACTACCAAAGCAGGGTTTACTTTTCGCACCAGTTCTTCGGCAGCCGCCGTATAAGCGTCGGCCGTATAGGGAAGGTCGATTCTGTACGCGATTACCGGCGATCCGAACTGCTGCGCGGCGGCCAGGACTTCGCCGGACATGCGCTGCTCGACGATGGCGAGGACGCTCATATCACTCGCGCTTCGAAGCGCAACTTTTCTACCAGCTTGGCGGCTGCCGTTCTGGCATCGCCTTCGAGGATCTGGCCTTGCTTGTTCTTTTCCGGCGCGTAGATCTTTTCGATGACCGCCGATGCTTGGGGAACTTCAGCCGCGGTGACGACCTTGAGTTCCTTGGTCTTGGCCTTCTTGATTCCCATCAGCGTGGCGTAGCGCAGCTTGTTCAATCCGCTTTGAATCGTCAGCACCGCGGGCAGGGGCATCTGGATGTGCTGGAACCAGCCGTCTTCCAGTTCTCGTTTGACGCGTACCTGACCGGGCAGAATCTCCACCTGCATGATGATGGTCGAGTGCGGCAGGCCCATCAGTTCGGCCAGGATCACGCCGGTTTGCCCGTATCCGAGATCGTCCGATTGCAGGCCGGTGAGGATGAGATCCGGGGCCTCGGCTTTGAGAGCCGCCGCCAGTGCATGAGCAACGCGCAGAGTATTCAGCGTTTCGACATCAATATGAATGCCGCGGTCGGCGCCCTTGGCCAGGGCTTCCCGCAGGGATTGCGCTACGCGCGCCGGACCCGCGCTGATCACGATTACCTCACCGCCGTGCTTTTCGCGCAATTGCAGGGCTTCTTCGAGCGCGTAGGCGTCCGGCTCGTTGATCTCGAAGCTGAGGCTGTCTTCCTCGATCCAGGTGCCGGCGGCGTTGATGCGCAGGGGAGAATCGCGAAGAGGAACCTGCTTGATCGCGACGGCGATTTTCATTTATAGCTTCTTGAAAATCAGGCAGCCGTTGGTTCCGCCGAAGCCGAAGGAGTTCGACAGTGCGTAGCCGATCTTCATTGGGCGGGCGTGATTCGGCACGTAATCCAGGTCGCACTCCGGATCGGGGCACTCATAGTTGATGGTCGGCGGCGCGATCTGGTCGCGGATGGCCATAATGGTGATCCCGGCCTCGAGCCCGCCCGCTCCGCCCAGCAAATGTCCGGTCATGGATTTGGTCGAGCTAACGGCGACTTTGCCGGCATGCTCTCCGAACAAACGCTTGAGTGCGATGGTCTCGATGCGGTCGCCCACGGGCGTCGAGGTGCCATGCGCGTTGACGTAATCGATCTGGTGCGGCTCCAGGCCGGCGTCTTTGAGGGCGTTGCGCATGACGCGGAAGCCTCCATCGCCATCTTCGGAAGGCGAGGTGATGTGAAACGCGTCGCCGCTCATGCCGTAGCCCACGATTTCCGCCAGCAACGGCGCACCGCGGCGCACCGCGCGCTCATACTCTTCCAGGATCAGGATGCCGGAGCCTTCGCCCGCCACGAATCCGTCGCGGTCGCGATCCCAGGGCCGCGAGGCCCGTTCGGGCTCATCGTTGCGATGGGACAGCGCGCGCATGGCGGCGAACCCGCCGATGCTCATGGGCGTGATGGCGGCTTCGGCGCCGCCGCAGATCATGGCGTCGGCATCGCCCCGCTGGATCAGGCGGAAGGAATCGCCGATGGCGTGCGCACCGCTGGTGCAGGCGGTCGCGGTGGCCGAGTTGGGGCCCTTGGCGCCGGTCCGGATGGAAACGTAGCCGGAGGCCAGATTGACGATGGTCGCGGGAATGAAAAACGGGGAGATGCGGCTGGGTCCCTTTTCGAGCAGGACTTTGTGTTCCCGCTCGATCACTTCGAATCCGCCGATTCCGCTGCCGATGTAGACGCCGGTAAGTTCTGCGTCCTCGGCGGAGACTTTCAGGCCCGAGCCCTGCATGGCGAAATCCGCCGCCGCAATGGCCAGCTGGATAAACCGCCCCATCTTCTTGATTTCTTTTTTCTCGATGTAGTTGGCCGGATCGAAGCCCTTGACCTCGCCGGCGATCCGGCAGCTGAATTGGGTGGCATCGAAGGCAGTGATGGGGCCGATGCCGCTCTGCCCGTTTTTGATGGCCTGCCAGACCGGCTCCGTACCGATTCCCACCGAAGTCAGCATTCCGACTCCGGTGACAACTACTCTGCGCTGCAAGGGAACTCTCAGAAACTCCTATCCGGCTACTTCTTTTTCGATTCGATGTAGGTGACCGCGTCCTTCACAGTTGCAATCTTCTCCGCATCCTCGTCTGGGATATCGAGATCGAAGGCTTCCTCGAAGGCCATAACCAGCTCTACGATATCCAGCGAATCGGCGCCGAGGTCATCGACGAAACTGGCGGTGGGATCGACTTGCGCCTCATCCACACCCAGCTGTTCGACGATGATCTGCTTGACCTTCTGCTCAACCGACATGCATCCTCCCGGATTCTTTTAACAAACTCATTGATTCTACCGGGTGGAGGCGGAAGGCCGCAAGTTTTCCCAGCTTCCTCCCATTCCGGAAAAAAGCCGGGCGCGTGTGAACGCGCCCGGCGTAGGAGCACCCGCGCGCCGCTCGGAGGTTACGGCTCGCGGTTGTGGAGAAACGTTTAGAACGGGAAACTCAGCCCAGCAGGCCGCCGTGGCCCAGGCAGGCGACTTCCCATCCCGAAATCCGATAACGCGCCAGCATAGGAGGCAATACCATGTCCAACACATTTGGTTTTGGCGACCGGAAGCAGCCCGGCGCGGACACGACAGGCACTTCCTCTTTGTAGGCTAACAGGAAAAGGTTGCCAGGTTCCACCGGGGCAAGGAAACGCTCGAGTTGGCAACCCACCCGGGCCATGGCGCGGCCGACCGCATCTTCGGGACCCGCGGGAGCAGACGTGGATGCGACCAGGACCGTAGTGGGCCGCGCGCGGAGCAGATGCTGGAGAGAGCGCACCACGGATTCCTCGTCCTCGGTGACGGACAGGGCGTAGCTGGGCGTCACCCCAAAGCGCTCCAGGCGCTGGCGCACCACGGGCTCAAACAGCTGCCGCGCCCGGTCGCCGTGCAGCGGATCGGTATACAACACGGCTACAGCGGCCGAGCGGATGGGCCGGGCCTGCAGGATGGGGCCGCGTTCCTTCAGAATGTCAATCACCGCTTCCAATTGCGCCCGCGGCACAGCGAAAGGGGCGCTCTTGACGGAAGCGATGCGCTGTTCTGCGCGCGCGTGGGCGAAGTTGGGGATGGTCGCGATCACCGTGCTGGCCGTACAGTTGATCTGCCGGAGAAGATCTTCGTCCACCAGTACGCAGCAGTCTTCGGTCGCGAACAGGTTGGCGCGGCCTCCGGCTGCGAGGCGGATTTCCAGGCATCCGCACCCGGCCTCCGTAGCTACTTGGGAGACGGCCTCGTCTTCGCCGATTTCCCCGTCTTCCAGCTCGGTAACCCAGACTTGTCCTAATCCTTCGGTAGCCAGCAACCGCGCATCGTCTTCGCTAAGGATGTGACCTTTGGCCAGGAGCTTTCGCCCGCCGGGACGAAAAATCGTACAACAAAGAATCCGGCCGGCCGCTTCGCGCACGTCCACCGTCTGTGCTTTCAACTCGCACCTCCATGTCAAAGAGCTCGGGCAGGGGCCGTTTTAAGGCCACGTTAGAAACTAGTAGGCAAAGGTTCTAATTAATCTCAAGACATTTATTGAAAATG
>DATIRX010000239.1:0-3618 GCA_035469225.1 Bryobacteraceae bacterium | reverse complement strand
TCACCTCGATGGTCTCTTGCCTCTGCACTAAGTCTATCAATCTATTAGGCAAACTAATCCGGCCAGAACTGCCCGCAAAACTCGCCTTGACATCTTTGTCCTGCCTAATTACCATAATGTCTATCGAGATAGTCTAGATATGAATCGGCCCCGCAAAGTATGCGAACTGACCCTCTGGCTGGGGATCTCTTCGATCGGCGTCCTGGGTCAAGCGCCGTCTCCGGAGCACCAGAAGATGCAGGAGCTGGAACACAAGATTGCAGAATTGGACCAGCGGGTAAGCGTGGGAGAGCGAACCAGAGAGCTCGAGGAGAAAGACGCTGCCGCCGCGTCCAAGACCGCGACCACGGCCAGCGCCGGCAACGACGGCGTAACCATCCGGTCCAATGACGACAATTTCGCCCTCCGGATCGGACTGGATATTCAGATCGACAACCGCACGTTTCCCGGCCAGAGCGCCCTGCCTGGGACCGATCAGATTCTGATACGGCGCGCGCGTCCGGCGATTTCCGGCACGGCGTATAAGTACGTCGATTTCTACATTCGTCCGGACTTCGGGCAGGGAACCACGGTGATCTATGACGCCTACATGGAGCTAAAGCTTTTTTCCAGGGCGAAACTTCGTGTCGGCAAGTTCAAGCCTCCCGTAGGGCTGGAGCGCTTGCAATCGGATGACGATACCAACTTCATCGAGCGCGGCTTCCCGACGCTCCTGGTCCCCAGCCGCGACATCGGCTACCAGATCTCGGGCGACCTTGTGAAGCGCCGGGTCAGTTACGCCGTCGGCGTGTTTAACGGTGTGCCGGACAATGGCTTGAGCGATACCTAGGCCAGCGACCACCGCGATTTCGACGGCCGGATTTTCCTGACTCCCTTCCTGCCGGACAGCAAGAGCAGGCTGAGCGGGCTGGGATTCGGCATCGGCGTTTCCGCCGGAACGGTGGACGGTATGGCGCTTCCTTCTTACAAGACCTTCGGCCAGACCAGCTTCTTTCCCTTCGCCTCTGGTGTGACGTCGGCCGGAAACAGGACGCGCTTGGCTCCGCAAGCCTACTACTACTTGGGTCCGCTGGGATTGTTGGCCGAATACACGCTAGCGGAGGAGGGCTTTCAGAAAGGCGCCCTACGGCGGGACATTGCCTTTCGAGCCTGGCAAGTACAGGCCGCCTACCTGCTGACCGGAGAGAAGAAAGAATTCAACACGCTCATCCCGCGCAAGGCCTTCGATCCCAGGAGTCACGGCTGGGGAGCCTTTGAGCTGGCCGTCCGCGTGGGAGACTTCAGCGCGGAGCGAGAATTGTTCGACTACGGGTTCGCCAGTGTCGCTGCCACCCCGCGACACGCCCGCGAATGGGCCGGCGGAGTGAGCTGGTACATGAATCGCTCGCTCCGAGTCTCGCTCAATTACGCGAATACCAACTTCGGCGGCGGCGCCGCGGCCTCGGCGGGTGGAATCCGGCCCTCCGAACAAGCGCTTCTGCAGCGGTTCCAGATCAACTTCTAGACAGGGGAATGCTCACGGCGGCGAGAAAGTCGATGTCACCCCGCGCAATGGTGGGGTATTCGCCAGGCAACAGCTCAGACGGGTCTCAATATCCGAGCCCTTCGCGAGATATCCCTCGCGGCCTCTTGGACAATCTTGACCAGTTCCGGCAAATCCAGCCATACCGGCTCCATGGGACTACCGTTTACCGAGAGCGCCGCCTGCACGGATCCATCGCTACCGAGGATTGGCACGCTCAGCGAGCGCAGATCCGAGTAAGCTTCGCCGTCCGCGACCGCATATCCCTGTTTGCGGACTTGATCCAGCTCGGCCAGCAGTTGATCCTTCGAAGTAATGGTCCTGGCTGTGCTTCGGGCCAGCTCCTTGCCCGCGATCAGCTCCAGCACTTGCTCGCGCGGCAGAAAAGCCAGCAACACCTTGCCCAGCGCCGTCGAGTGTACTGGCAATTTCCGCCCGATATCACGCTGCGCCCGCCGGCGGAACGCGGGTTCCCCTTTGCCGGACTCCAATGCCCTGTTTACGAATCGCGGACCCTCCACGCGATCCACCAGCAAAACATGTCCCCGCTCCAGCACGCCGATGCCGCCCGAGAGTCCGGTCCGAGTGGTCAGCTTATACAATGCGGGCTCGGCCACCGTACGGATCCCGACTTCCCGCAAGGCACCGTGCGCAAGCGCTACGACGGCCAGCCCAATCTTGTACCGTCCTGACGCGGCGTCCTTGATGAGATAACCCTCGCGCTCCAGCCGCCGGGCGATGTAGGAGCAGGTCGTTTTTGGTATGTCCAAACGCCGGCTGATTTCCGCATTGGTCAGCCCCCCCGGCGTCTGCTCGATCACCTTCAGTAGAACCAGGGCGCGCTCCAGGGAGCTGCTACCAGCCATCCGCCTGACAGTTTCGCACACTGTTCCACGCCACGTGCAATAGGTTGCACGGTCCGTTGACCCCCGGCTGCGCGGGATCTATCCTCGGGAGGAATGGAGGCGCTGTGAAAGATTCGAAACATTGGGCCGTTCTGCTGGGTGCGGGGGCGTTGCTGCTGGCCGCGGCGCCAGCCTGGGCGCACCACTCCTTCGGTGCCGAATACGACGCGAACAAACCCATCACGCTTACGGGCGTCGTCACCAAAGTGGAATGGACCAACCCCCATAGCTTTTTCTACCTGGACGTGAAGGACGCATCCGGGAAAGTGGCCAACTGGAAGATGGAAGGGTTTCCTCCCAACGTCCTGTACCGAACCGGATGGAAAAAGGATGTAACCATCAAGCAGGGCGACGAGGTCACGGTTACCGGTTGGCATGCGCGTGACGGCGGCGATTGGGGCCACTCGCGCGAGGTCACTTTTAAGGACGGCAAGAAGCTGTTCTTCGGTCCGCCTGCAGGCACGGGCGACGGCGGCAATGTTCCCCCGGTGGCCGTTCCAACTAAGTGAATCCCATGCGACGATACACTGTTCTATTCGCACTCCTCGCGCTGGCGTTAACCTTGTCCGCTCAGGAGACCAACAAGAAGCGGGACCTCACGGGAGTCTGGCAAGGCGGAAGTAATCGCATCGGAACCTGGGAGGAAGCCAACGGCGGCGGAGGCACCAACGCCACCACCGGCCAGATCAGTCCTTTCGCGGTCCGGACGCCGCAGGAGAAAGCTCCTTACCAGCCTTGGGCGGCCGAGAAGGTCCTGGAGTCGTTTAACCGCCGCGGGATTGACGATCCCATGGCTCGCTGTCTGTCCCCCGGAGTTCCCCGCACCACCACCATGGGACTCTTTCCGATGCAGATCGTCCAGACCCCCACCACCGTCGTGATGCTGTTCGAGGTGTTCCACGTGTTCCGCGTGATTCCCATCGGCGCCAAGCATCCGGACGACCTGGAACCCTCCTTCATGGGAGATTCGGTCGGCCGCTGGGAGGGCGACACGCTGGTTGTGGACGCGATTGGGTTCAACGACAAGACCTGGCTGGCCGGTACGGGCACGTTCCACAGCGACAAGCTGCACGTCGTCGAGAAATTCACCCGCAAGGACGAAAACACCATCGCCTACGAAGTCACCATGGAAGACCCCGCGGTACTCACCAAGCCGTGGACGCTGCAAAGCACTCTCATGCTTCGCCCGGG
>DATIRX010000238.1:0-7577 GCA_035469225.1 Bryobacteraceae bacterium | reverse complement strand
AAAGCGGGATTGATCGAGTTCAGCGACGAAGTCGTGAATCGTCCGGCGGTGCAGCAGATGATTTCGCGAGTGAAGTTCGGCGTGGACCCGGTTGCGGAAGCCGCGGGATATAACAAGATGACCACGATTTTGAAAATTCATCTCAAAGACGGGCGCATCGTCACCGGACGCGCCGACTTCGGAAAGGGGAGCCCCGCGATTCCGATGTCCTTTGACGATGTGACCGAGAAATTCCTGGATTGTGCGGCGTTCGCAAAATGGCCGACGGCGAAGGCCAAATCCGTGGTGGGAATGGTCCGCGCGATCGAGAAGGTTCCCGACGTGCGCCAGTTAACCGCGCTGTTAGGCTAATCTTGCCAATGCCGAAATAAGCCGGTATCCGAGATCAACCCGTTGGCAGAAGCAATCGTCGACCGCCTCGGCCGTCCGAAACGTCTTAGTCGGATTGTCGCTGATGGGCCAGCCGGATCTGCACTTTGCGATAGATTACGGTTGGCGGCTTGTCCTGCTTATTAATCCAGTCCTTAAGGACGGCGGTACGCTTTTGCCGCTTCCGCCGGTCGACCCATTCCCCAATAACATGAATGGTTGCCAGCACCGCAAGAATGATAACGAAGATTTTAAGCGTTAACATTAGTAGTCGTTGTCCCGCCTGGACTCACCACGCTGCGTTTTGGCTCTTCGGCAATTCGCGGCAATATCCGGAGAAAATATTACATGGATAACGCGGGTAGAGCAAGCCCCAGTACCATCGGTACAAACTTGGCTGTTGCAGCGCCCTAGCTCGCAAATGCTTGAAAGATTTGGTAGGCGCGCCTGGACTCGAACCAGGGACCCTCAGCTTAGAAGGCTGATGCTCTATCCACCTGAGCTACGCGCCCGAACTGCATTTGATTCCATACCTATTCTAGCTTTTCTCCCCAACGGCGATTTAAAGGAAACACGTCAGCGAAAAGGCGCGGCGGGGTCGCTGGAGCCAATACGGAAACAATGCTAGTGTTATATGTTTAGGGGGATGCGATGATGGCGTTCGCTCTGCGGAGAGTCTTCCTGGTTCTCCTGGTTCTGCTGAACCTGTTTCACGCGCCTGCCTGGTCCCAGCAGGCCGTAACCGGGCTTAGCATTACGATCGTCGAAGGCGAAGGCGCCATCAATAACGTGCGCCAGCGCGTCAACCGCGAGCCCATCGTCCAGGTGGAAGACAATAACCGCAAACCGGTGGCCGGAGCGGTGGTGGTCTTTCTGCTGCCCGAGCAGGGCGCCAGTGGAACCTTCACGGACGGCTCCCGCATGCTGATGACGGTTACCGATAACCAGGGCCGCGCCTCCGCCCGCGGCATCCGCCCCAATGCGCAAAGCGGGCCGATGCTCATCCGCGTTACCGCCTCGTTTCAAGGCCTGACCGCAAGCTCTGTGATCACGCAGACCAACGCCGCCGCCGCCGCGGCCGCATCGGGAGCGGGTCTGAGCACCGGCGCGAAATGGGCCATCATCCTGGCTATCGCAGGAGGGGCTGCCGCGGGCGGAATCTTCGCTGCCACGCATGGAGGCGGCAGTACGCCTTCTTCGGCGCCCCCGCCCATCGTGATCACGCCGGGTACGCCCACCGTCGGAGGACCATAATCATGTTACGCCGCACCATCCTCGGAGCTCTTCTGCTGGGCCACGCGGGCGCCGCGCTGGCGCAGATAGGCGCGCCACAATCAGGCTGGGTCCCCGATGGAGCCCGCATCCGGCCCGTGTATGGAATCTCGGCGTCGGCCGCAGTCGGTGCGGCAGTGGGCACGCAGGAATTCGCGCGCATCGCACCCTCGGCCGCCCGCAATTATGTGCTGCTGTCCGCTGCCGATACCGGAATCGTTTCCGTTTATCAACCCGAGACGGGCTGGACTCCGGTGGAGGGAGCCGGGATTGCTCCGGATTCGATGGTGCTCAGCCCAGGGGGATCCGCCGCCGCGCTGTGGTTCTCCTCCATCCGTCAGGTCCAGATCGTGACGGGTTTGCCGGAAGCGCCCTCCATCCGCCAGCTGGACGCATCCTTTCTCGGATCGGCGCCGGATGCTCTGGCGATCAGCGACGACGGAGCGTGGCTGGCCGGATCGTGGCTGGGAGACTCCGCCACCGGGGTGTACACCTTCGGCCCGAATGGCGAGACCAGCCGGCTGCCGATCGAAGATCGCGTCACGGCTCTCGCGTTTTTCTCCGCTCCGCACGATGGGACCCATGACATCGCAGCCGCCAGCACCGCCGGCCTGCTGCGGGTGACCGGCATCGGCGGCTTCGCCCAGGTATCCCTATTGGCTCCCTTCGCCGATTCCTCCATGCCGGCGGCAGCCGTCGCCGTCACACCAGACAATCGGATCGTCATCGCCGTGGACCGCGGCGGTTCCATCCTGTCCGTGCAAATCGAATCGGGCGCCGCGACAACCTTGGACTGTGGATGCAGCCCGGAGGGGTTATTCGCGATGGGGCCATCCGCGTTCCGCCTGACGTCCCTGCAGAATGGCGCGTTCAAGCTGTTTGATGCGGCTCTCGGCGAGGTTCTGTTCGCACCCTTGGCGCTCAATCCGGGAGCCGAAGGAGCCGCGCAATGAGACGGCCCGCCATCCTGGCATTGGCGCTGGCCGGCGCCTCGCTCACGCTTTCCGCGCAGTCAGCGTTCACGATTACCACCAAGTCGCTGCCGACCGCCATCTTCGGACAGCCGTACGCGCCGGTGGCTTTGGATACTACAGGCGACCCGGGGCCGATGACCTGGTCCTTTCTTGCTTCCGCGCCCGCGCCTTCCGGATTCGTCGTGGGACCGGCCCCCTTCAATACCCAGGGCATCTTCTGTTACGGTTTCCCGACGGCAGGCGGCCCTCCGCTGTGTACCGGCGCGGTTCAAACCTTCCCCGGTGTATACACCTTCATCGTGCAGGCCACCTCTCTGTCCTCGGGTCAGAGCGCCGCAAAGCAACTGTCCATCGCAGTGGTCGCGCCGCTGCAGATCGTCACGACGACGCTGCCGGATGCTGCGGCCAACCAGGCCTATGCTGTACAGATCGCAACCCAGGGAGGGACCGGGCAATTCGCGTGGACGGTGCCCTTCGGCACCTTGCCGCCGGGAATCACGCTCGATCCTGCCTTGGGCACTCTGGCCGGAACTGCGCCTAACCTGACCGCCACCTACAACTTCACGGTCCAGGTCCAGGACCAGATTACGCTGGCGGTCGCGTCGCGCGCCTACACGCTCAACGTGCTGGGCGGCATCGCCATCACGACAGTTGCGCTGCCCAACGCCACCGTCAATCAGGTCTATTCCTTCCAGATGGAATCGGCCGGCGGAAGGACGATGGTTTGGTCGATCCCTCCCGGGTGGACCCTGCCTGCCGGATTCAGTATCTCGAGCAGCGGGCTGCTGACCGGTTTCGGGCTGAGCACCGGGATTTTCCCGACCCGGATCCAGGCGTTGGAGGTGGAATCCATGCTGGCCGTAACCCGGGATTATACGCTCAACGTCACGCTGGGCCCCCTGCACATTGTGGAGAGCATTCTGCCCACCGCGAACCAGAACGTGGCCTACAACGCTACCCTCCACGCGGCCGGCGGAATCCCGCCCTACCGCTGGAGTTTCGATATCCCCAGCCCGCAGAGCATGAACATCAGCCCCACCGCCGGAGGCATCTTTGGAACGCCGCCCAATGCCGGGACCTTCGCCCTGCCGGTATCTTTGAAGGACGCTACCGGTCAGGTGTTCTCACAGTCGTTTGTGTTCAGCGTACTCCCGGCGGTCTCGATTACGACATCCGCTCTTGCCAACGGTTTGCCCGGAGTGCCCTACTCCGACACGGTCGTGGCTACGGGAGGGTCACTGCCCTACCGTTGGAGCGTGGCCACTGGCGCCCTTCCTCCCGGTCTGGGTTTGAATGCCACCAGCGGACAAATCGCCGGAACTCCTTCGGCATCGGGAGTATTTACATTCACTGTGCAGGTGATTGATTTCCTCGCCGGAACAGCTACCAAGACTTTCTCCATCACCATCGGCGCCGGTCAGCTGCTGACCATCACCACCACTTCGCTTCCGGACGGCGGCCTGAACCAGCCCTATTCACAATCGCTGGCCGCCACCGGAGGAACCGCGCCTTTCGCATGGACGCTGGGCAGCGGAACTCTGCCCACGGGCCTCACGCTGGATGCCGCCACGGGTGTCATCAGCGGCACGCCCACCACTCTTGGAAACTTCGCGTTCGATGTGGTCGTGACTGACGTCAACAAAGCCACCGCACGAAAAAGCCTCACGATCAACATCGGCAATGCCGCGACGCCCGTGGTGATCACCAGCGGTAATTTCACGGGCGCCGTGCTATCGGCGTTTTCACAAACCGTGACCGCCTCCGGCGGGACCCCGCCCTACACATTTTCCATCCCGTCCGGTAGCCTGCCCCCGGGACTCCAGTTAAACGCGTCCACCGGCGTCATCAGCGGGACGCCCACCGCCGGCGGGACCAGCACATTCACGGTAACGGCTACCGATGCGCGCAATCAGACGGGAAGCAAGACCATCTCCATCACCATCATCCTGCCGCCGCCTCCAGCGACCTCCATTGGTGTTGGAACCACAACACAGCCGGCTGTCAGCCTGACGACGGGCGCGCCCTATCCGGTGGACATTACCGGCGTCCTGACGCTGACATTCGCATCGTCGGTGGGCGGCACCGGCGAAGAGGTTCGCTTTGCGCCGAGCGGATCGCGCAGCCTGAACTTCACAGTGCCCGCCAATACCACCCAGGCCAACTTCCAGACAGCGAACGCTGCGATCGTCACAGGCACCTTGGCCGGTACGATTACGCTGAAGGCCAGCCTCTCCGCCGGCGGGCAGGACATTACACCGTCGACGCCCCCCACTAGGACCATTACCATCGACGCGGCGGTACCGGTGATTAATTCCGTAGCGCTCCAGCAAGTCACCGGCGGGATCAACGTAGTGGTCACCGGATACTCCAACACCCGCGAAGTATCCAGCGGAAGCTTCACCTTCACAGTATCCAGCGGCAATACGCTTTCGGTAGCCACGCTGGTAGTGCCGCTGACTTCTGCCTACACGGCGTGGTTCAATAACTCGGCTTCGAACCCCACCGGCGGCCAATTCAAGCTGACCGTGCCCTTCAGCGTCACGGGCAGCGCCACGGCGATCACCAAAGTGACCGTCACGCTGACGAACTCGAAGGGCGCGTCCGCCGCGGCCAGTTCCCCGTAGATGGCAGGAGCATGAAGACGGTTTCCGGAAAGTGGGTCGCAATCGTGATCGGAGTCGCGATCATCATTGCCGTCGCCGCGGGATGCGTCTGGTTGTTTCTGGACTTCCAGGCCGCCCCGCGTCAGCCGTAAAAGCTCAGGCAGTTGTCCCCCTGCCGTAGCACCCTCGTTTGCCGCAGCGCGCCGTAGGACTCGCCCAGTTTAAGGCGCACGCTATGTTGGACGACGACCAGCTTCGGCGGCCGTACGCCTAGCTTCGTCAAAGCCGTTTCATACTCGGCCGCCAGATCATAGGGAGGATCCAGAAACACGATATCCGCGCGGATCCCGCCGATGAACGCGGTCACGCGTCCCTGCAGCACTTGGGCGCGTGCTTCCAGGTCGAGCGACTTCAGGTTCTGGCGCAGAACATGCACCGCCGCGCGGCTGTGCTCCACAAAGATCGCCCGGGATGCCCCGCGGCTCAGCGCCTCGATCCCCACCGCACCCGAGCCGGCATACAGGTCGGCGAAGACCGCTCCTGCAATGCTGGGCGCAAGAATATTAAACAACGACTCGCGCAGACGATCCGGTGTCGGGCGCACCTCCAGCCCCGGCACGCTTTTGAGCACGCGGCTGCGAAATTCTCCGCCGATTACGCGCATTTAGCCGACCTGTACCAGTCCATAGCGCCGCTGCCAGTGGTCGCGGATGTAGTCGATGGCTCGCCGCAGATCGCTCTCCTGCGGCGGATGCGCCACGAACGCCGCGGCTTCGTTGCGGGCGATCTCCAGAATATCGCCGTCGCGCAAAATGTTCCCGATGTGCAGCGCCGGCAGTCCCGACTGGCGCGTTCCGAAAAACTCGCCCGGGCCGCGCAGCTTCATGTCCATCTCGGCGATGTAAAAACCGTCGCACGATTCCACCAGTGTGCGAATCCGCTCGTTCGCGACGGGATTCATCTTCTCCGTCACCAGGATGCAATAGCTTTGTTCCGCGCCCCGGCCCACGCGCCCGCGAAGCTGGTGGAGCTGCGCCAGACCGAAGCGCTCGGCCTGCTCGATCACCATCACGGTGGCATTGGGAACGTCCACGCCGACTTCGATCACCGTGGTGGCTACCAGGATCTTGGTCTCCCCGCGCTGGAAGCGCTCCATGGCGGACTCTTTGTCATCGGACGACAATTTCCCGTGCAGCAGTCCCACGGCCACGTCCGGAAACACGACCTTGGAAAGATGCTCGTGCATCTTCTGCGCGGCTTTCATGGCCTGCGTTTCCGAATCTTCGATCACCGGATACACCACGTAGGCCTGCGAACCCTGATCGATGTGTTTGCGCACGAAGCTGTACACCTGCTCGACGCGCGCGTCTTCCACATGCTTGGTGACGATCGGCTTGCGCCCCGGAGGCATTTCGTCGATCACGCTCACATCCAGGTCGCCGTACACCGTTAACGCCAGAGTCCTGGGAATGGGAGTCGCCGTCATGACCAGAACATCCGGATGCCCTCCCTTTTCGAGCAGTTTCTGGCGCTGCTCCACGCCGAAGCGGTGCTGCTCATCCACGACCGCCAGCCCCAGCCGGGCGAACTCCACGTCGGCTTCAAGCAGGGCATGTGTTCCGATCACTACCTTGGCCAGGCCCGCCGCGGCCAGTTTCTTGAGCTGCATTTTTTCGCGCGCGGTGTTCGAACCGGTCAACAGAATGGTCGTATAGCCCAGCTTCTGAAACAGCTTCTTGAAATAGAAGTAGTGCTGGGCAGCGAGGATCTCCGTCGGCGCCAGCACCGCCACCTGGTATCCGTTCTCGATGGCGATAATCGCCGCCTCGGCCGCCACCAGCGTTTTGCCGCTTCCGACGTCGCCCTGCAGCAATCGATACATGGGATGCGGAGCGGCCATGTCGTGCGCGATCTCCGCCAGCACGCGCTTCTGCGCGCCGGTGGGCTTGAATGGCAGCATCTGCTTGATGCGCTCCCGGACCCGCTCGTTCAATTGAAAGCCGATGCCCGGATCCAGACGCGCCCGGGCGCGCTTGAGCTCCAGGCCGCATTCCAGCCAGAAGAATTCCTCGAAGATCAGACGGTACTGCGCGGGCGAGCGAAATGCATTCAGCAAGCGCAGATCGGAATCCGGCGGCGGGAAATGCAACTCGCGGATCGCAGTCCACCGGTCCGGCAGCTTGAGCGGTTTCAGAATGTGGGGCGGAAGCGGATCGGGCTGCGGCGGCAAGCTTTCCAGGATGCGATGCACCAGGCTGCGAAGAACACGCGTGTTGACTTTACCCGCGGCCTCATACACCGGAACCACGCGGCCCGTGTGCAGCGACGCATCGCCGTCGTCGTCTCCGGTCAGGATCTC
>DATIRX010000237.1:0-3002 GCA_035469225.1 Bryobacteraceae bacterium | reverse complement strand
AATAGGCCAGGAAGCAAGAACTAAAGCTGATGGAGGCGTAGGCGTGCTGCCATGCCGGCGGAAAACGAGGGGAAGGTATCGATCGCCCGGGAGAAAGCAGCGTTCGAACATAAAACGTTTGTGCAAAGAATGAAGGACGATCGATCAAGTTCTCCTGGCCTGTCGCCGCATCCAATCCGGAGAGAAAGGAGAGTTATCGCATGAGTTCGCTTCGAAAAGAAACATTAGTGGCCGAGCCACAAAGCGCGGCTAATGACAGAATCGAAGGTTCCATGAGACGTCGGGCTGAATTACTGGCGAATCGCATCGAGGAGGGCGCCGCGGGTCTGGCCGCGTTTGCGGAAGGGCTTTCGGATGCCGAGTGGCGTACGCCAATGTCGGCCAAGGATCGGCGCACGGTCGGCGTGATTGTGCACCATGTTGGCAGCATGTACCCGATTGAGGTCGGTCTCGCGCGAACCGTCGCCGGCGGCAAGGCTGCGCCGGAGGTTACATGGGAGCTGGTCGCCGACATCAATGCCAAGCATGCTCAGGAGCATGCGGGAGTCACAAAGGCTGCGGCTCTCGAACTCCTGCGCCGGAACAGCGCCGAGGCCGCCGCGGCGGTGCGCACATTCACGGATGAAGAGCTGGACGCGGCGGCTCCCGTCGGGTTGAGTTTCGGCGCCCCTGTCACCGCACAATTTATCATCGAAGATCACGCACTCCGGCATAGCTGGCATCACCTGGCCGGTATCCGCCGCGCGCTGGGCCGGTAAGATCCAGAACAGGAAAGCGCCAGATGAATCGATTATCGTCCGGAGTTCAAGATGACCATAAGTTCAAGCTGATGGCCGTTTTGGCCCATCCGGACGATGAATCGCTCGGCTTTGGCGGGACGCTGGCCAGATATTCCGCTGAAGAAGTCGAGACTTACCTGGTCACGGCGACGCGTGGGGAACGGGGCCGTTATTTTTCATCGGACCGAAAGGCTGAACCGGCTGAAGTCGGCCGAGTGCGTGAAGCCGAGCTTCGAGTCGCTGCCGGAGTGCTTGGCATTCGTGAAGTTTTCATCCTGGGATACCCCGATGGAGGGGTCGACCAGATCGAGGCCACGACTGCCATTGCAACAATTGTGCAGCACATTCGGCGTGTTCGGCCCCATGTGGTCGTCACGTTTGGTCCGGATGGCGCATACGGCCATCCTGACCACATCGCCATCTCTCAATTCACGACGGCCGCTGTCGTGTGTGCAGCCGATGAAGGTTACGATGCCAGGGATGGCTCCACAGATGACCGGTATTCTGCCCATCGCGTTGCCAAGCTCTACAATCTGGCATGGCGAAATGCCAAATGGAAAGCTTACCAAGCCGCGTTTCGCAAGCTGACTTCGATGGTGGATGGAGTTGCGCGCCAGGCGAATCCGTGGCCTGACTGGGCGGTCACCACGGAGATCGACACGTCGTCCTACTGGCCCGCCGTTTGGAAAGCGGTGTGCTGCCACCAGACACAAATGTCCATGTACGAACGGCTGGAGCAACTTTCGGAAGCACAGCAGCGGACGCTTTGGGGCTCCCAGGAGTTCTACCGCGTTCACAGTAGTGCCAACGGCGGCCGCAAGCTGGAAAACGATCTGTTTGAAGGGCTACGGTAATGAGTATGTCTTCTTCCTCCGACGTCGATCAGCTCAAATCCCGCACGGCTCCCCTCGAAATGACGGAGGAGCAATTTCGTTCGCTTGGCCACGACCTTGTCGACCGGATCGCCGGCTTCCTGGGCTCTCTGCGCGGACGTCCAGTCACGCCAGCGGAGTCCGCGGATGAAGTACGAGCGGCCTTGAACGCGGCGCGGACGCTGCCGGAACAGAGCGAGGATGCCGATGTGCTGCTTAAGAACACCGCCGGCCTGTTGTTTGAGCACTCTCTGTTGAACGGACATCCAAGCTTTTACGGCTACATCACGTCTTCCGCGGCCCCTATCGGGATGCTGGCGGAATTGTTGGCAGCTTCCGTAAATGCCAACGTCGGCGCGTGGAAGCTGTCCCCCATGGCCACCGAAATAGAAGCGCAGACGATTCGATGGCTCGCGCAATTCATCGGTTTCCCCGCCGATTGTGGCGGCTTGCTCCTGAGCGGCGGCAACATGGCCAATCTCACGTGTTTCCTGTCGGCCCGTGCGGCAAAAGCCGGATGGGATGTTCGAAAGCAAGGTGTCGCAGGCGGGCCGCGCCTGTTGGCTTACGCTTCCACGGAAACACACACATGGATTCAGAAAGCCGCCGACCTCGCGGGACTCGGTACAGAAGCAATTCGCTGGATCGGCGTCGACAAGCGGCAGCGCATGGATCCAGCTGCTCTAGAAGTTCAGTACAAGCGGGATCTTGAAGAGGGGTACCGGCCCTTTCTTGTAGTCGGCACGGCCGGAACCGTCAGCACGGGGGCCGTAGATCCCCTCCCGGATCTGGCGGCCTTCTGCCAAGAGCGCAACCTGTGGTTCCATGTGGATGGCGCATACGGGGCCTTCGCCGCTGGGATCAAGGGGGCGCCTGCGGAACTGATGGGCTTGACTGAGGCGGACTCGGTGGCTGTCGATCCTCACAAATGGTTGTACGCCCCGCTCGAAGCCGGATGCGCGCTAGTCCGCGATCCTGCTGCTTTGCGCAATGCTTTTTCCTACCACCCGCCCTACTACAGCTTTGACGTCGAGGCCACGAATTACTATGACCTCGGGCCTCAGAACTCGCGCGGCTTTCGCGCACTCAAGATTTGGCTTGCCTTTCAGCACGCGGGGGCGGCAGCCTACCGTCAGATGATCGGGGAAGACGTCGCATTGGCTCGGCATTTGTACGAACTGGCGACAGAAGACCCGGAACTGGAGGCGTTCACGCACAATCTAAGTATCACGACACTGCGCTACGTTCCGTTAAAACTGCGCGCGAGTGTGGGCTCTGAGCAGACCGAGGCGTACTTGAATCGTCTGAATCAACTGCTGCTGACGTACGTTGAGAACAGCGGGGAGGCGTT
>DATIRX010000236.1:0-8452 GCA_035469225.1 Bryobacteraceae bacterium | reverse complement strand
CCAGCGGTCGCACCCACAGGTCCCGGCCTTTGCCGGTCTCGTCGGCGATGAAGGCCACTTGCCGGCCGTCAGGCGACACGGCGAGTTGCGGCGCATTGGGAGAATTTGCCGTCAGCGAGGTTCCTTCGGGAGGCGCTACTGCGAAACGCGCTATGCCAACTTCGACTGGCTTCGGTCGCGGCCACCAGGTCCATGCGGCGAATCCCACAAGCGCCAGCGCCAGCACGCCTGCAATAGCCCACGGCGTCCGGGAGATGGGGCGGGCTTCAACCTGCCGCGGTGCTTCCGTTCCGTCGCCTGCCCCCAGCGGACCCTCCAGCATGATCCGCGCCTCGCCGATGGCCTGCAGCCGTTTGCGCAAATCGCGCTCCAGGCACCGGTTGAGCAACGACCGGAGCGCCGGCGGCGTATCTGCCGGAAGGCGATCGAAAGAAATTGTCTCCTTGAGCACCGAGGCCAGCGTCTCCGCGGCCGTTTCGCCGGAGAATGTCTGCCCGCCCGCCAGCATTTCGTACAACACCACGCCGAACGCCCAGATGTCCGCGCGGCGGTCGGCGGGCTTGCCTTTGGCCTGCTCGGGCGACATGTAGGCGGCAGTGCCCAGGATCATGCCCGCTCGGGTCATCGCCATCGAGAGCGTCGGGGAATCCTGCATCGAGCCGGAGACAGGATCTTCCGAGAGAGCCTTGGCCAGCCCGAAATCGAGCACTTTAATGGAGCCCGCGGGCGTGACCTTGATGTTGGCCGGCTTCAGGTCGCGGTGGACAATTCCCTTCTCATGCGCCGCCTCGATGGCTTCCGCGATCTGGCGGGCATAGTTGACGGCGGTGTCGAGCGGCAGGGGCCCGGCGAGGTTTTCTCCCTCGACAAACTCCAGCACCAGGTAGTTCGGACCCACGTCGTACAAGGCGGCGATGTTGGGATGATTGAGGGCGGCGACGGAACGCGCTTCCCGCTCGAAGCGCTCGGAGAACTGGTCTTTGGAAACCTTCAGGGCGACGATGCGATCGAGGCGCGTGTCGCGCGCGCGATAAACCTCGCCCATGCCACCGGCGCCGATCAGGTCCAGGATCTCGTACGGGCCGAGCTTGGTGCCGGGCGTCAAACTCATTGAGGGACTATTTGGCGGCGCGGGCCCAGTCAGCGATCGCCTTCCAGTCCGGATCGTTCTGGGACAGGAATTGCCGGCCGCCGCTATGGAAAATATCGCCGCCGGCTTCTTCGGCGAGCGGGTGCTTCAGGATCGGGCTGGACATCAGGTTCGCCGCTCGCACCAGCTTGGAGACGGCTTCGAAGTTTTGTTTGGACTGCTCTTCGGTCCAGGCAGTCGACCCCGGCGTCAGCGGCTGCAAGCGGAACGCGTTGCCCGCTCCAGCGTGGCACACCACGCAGCGCGCGTGACCTTCGCGCTTCTTAAGAAAAATGGGTTCCACCTTCGACTTGTACGTCGCGAAGTCGAGCGATTGGGCTGAAGCGAAGGAAGCCATGATGGCCGTCACAATTGCGATCCGTGCGGGGATAGTCATAAGTCTTTTCCTGTCATTCGCGCGGGGTCCATAATATCACATGGGCTTCGCGGTTTGGATCGATGCCGAGAACGGCCTGGCCTGGGCCCAGGGAACCCACGAGTATCGTCCCATGGGATCGGCGGTAATCGCCTCCACCGACCAGTTCCGGCGTCGCGATTTCCGCCAGTCACGGCGTTTGCCCGCGCATTTGCGCCAGTCGTTCGTAGGGTTTTTCGGTTCGCTCGAAGAAGTCAACGCCAGGATCAGGATAACGACCAAGTGGAAGGTCCGCGCCACCCCGGCGCACCTGTTGTAATACGCGCGGTATACTTTCAGTTTCAATGCAAAACGAACCCAACATGGACGTCGCCCACCTGGGCCATCTGGAGATGTTTACTCCCAAGCCGGAGGAGAGCCTGCGCTTTTTCGTCGACATCATGGGGATGACCGAGAGCGGCCGCGAAGGCGACTCGGTCTACCTGCGCGCCTGGGACGATTACGAACGCCACACCTTGAAGCTTACGGCCGCTAAACAGCCTGGAATGGGACACATGGGGCTTCGTACGCGCAGTCAGCAGGCCCTCGATCGGCGGGTCGCCGCGCTCCAGGGCACCGAGCACGCCATCGGCTGGACCAAGGGCGATTTGTGCCACGGGCCGGCCTTCCTATGCCAGGATCCGGACGGACACAAGATCGAGCTGTATTACGAAACCCAGTGGTATCAGCCGCCCACCGAGCTCCAGCCCGCCCTCAAGAATCAGGCGCAGCGGTTTCCGGCGCGCGGCTGCAATGTCCGCCGCTTGGATCACTGGAACGGTTTGGCCGTCGATATCAAAGCCAATCGCGAGTTTTTCGAAAATTACCTGGGCTTCCGTCTGACCGAGCAGATCGTGCTCGACACCGGCGTCGAGGCCGCGATGTGGATGACCTGCACCAACAAGAGCTACGACTTCGCCTACACCCGCGACGCGACCGGAACCAAGGGCCGCTTCCATCACGTGACGTATGCCGTCAACAGCCGTGAGGAAGTCCTGCTGGCCGCGGATATCTTTCTGGAGCATGGAGTCAAGATCGAAACGGGACCGCACAAGCACGCCATCCAGCAGACCTTCTTCCTGTATGTCTTTGAGCCGGGAGGGAATCGCGTCGAAATCGCCAACGCCGGCGCGCGCCTGATTCTGGCTCCCGACTGGAAGCCGATCCGCTGGACGGAAAGCGAACGGAAGAAAGGCCAGGCGTGGGGACTGAAAACCATCGAGTCCTTCCACATCTACGGAACTCCCGCGGTTGCGGGCGTTCCAGGCAGCGGACCTGAGCAGAGTTAGGATCTCTTAAATCAGCGTGTTAGACTAGTCGGTTTGCCCCCCAAGAAAGGTATTAGAAAGAGGCCACGTAGGAACCATGAGTCAAAGTCTTGAAGATCTATTGCAGAAAGTCGGCAACCCCGCTACCATGCTCCGCAATTCGCAGATTGGAGCGTACGTTTATCCGGTAGTTCCTCCCGAATACACCAATTGGCGCGACGAACAGCGCGCCTGGCGGGAAACGTGCGTCCTTTTCGATCAGTCGCACCACATGGTGGAGCAGTATGTGGAGGGTCCTGACGCCTTAAAGCTCATTTCCTATCTGACCATCAACAGTTTTGCGAACTTCCCCGTCAACCGCGCCAAGCAGATGGTTCCATGCAGCCACAGCGGCCATGTGATCGGCGACGGTATCCTGTTCCATTTGGAAGAGAACAAGCTCAGCTTCGTGGGCCGCGCGCCCTCGGCCAGCTGGATTCAGTTCCACGCCGAAAGCGGCAAATACAACGTGACCACCCGGAAGGATGACCGTTCACCCGGAAATCCCAAGGGGCAAGCGGTGGTTCGCAACTTCTACCGGTATCAGATCCAGGGACCGAACGCCCAGCAGGTCATCGAGAAACTGAATGGCGGGCCGTTCGAGACCATCAAGTTCTTCCACATGGGTTACATCAAGATCGCGGGACGACAGGTCCGCGCGCTGCGTCACGGCATGGCCGGAGCGCCCGGGCTGGAGATCTGGGGCCCCTACGCCGAGCGCGAGGAGATCCGCGCCGCGATTGTCGAAGCCGGCAAGGACTTCGGGATGGCTCAAGTGGGGAGCCGGGCATACGCGACCAATACGCTGGAATCCGGATGGATTCCGTCGCCGCTTCCCGCTGTCTACACCGACGATCGGATGAAGTCCTACCGGCAGTGGCTGCCGGCCTCGAGTTACGAAGGAACCGGCTCAATTGGCGGCAGCTTCTACTCGAACAACATCGAAGACTATTACATGACTCCCTACGAACTGGGCTACGGGCCGTTCGTGAAGTTCGACCACGATTTCATCGGCCGCGAGGCTCTGGAGAAAATCGCCGCCAAGCCCCAGCGGAAAAAAGTGACTTTGAAGTGGAACGCCGAGGATGTCGCCAAAGTCTTCGAATCCATGTTCCAGCCGGGCAAGGAACACTACAAGTACATTGATCTGCCGTTATCAAACTACACCTCGGCTTCCTACGACAAGCTGACCAACCACGGGAAAATGGTGGGAGTCTCGATGTTCGCGGGATACAGCTACAACGAACGCTCGATGCTGTCGCTGGGCGTGGTGGATCCGGATATCGAGATCGGCAACGAAGTCAGCCTGACCTGGGGCGAAGAAGGCGGGGGATCGAAGAAGACCACCGTCGAGCGCCACAAGCAGATCGAAATCCGCGCGATTGTGAGCCCCGTCCCGTACTCCGAAGTGGTGCGCAAGACGTACGCGGCAGGCTGGCGTACCGGCAACGCGTAAACAGGAAGCAGGCTTTCAGCCTGCCGGCGGGTATGTACCATGCAAAGGGCATTTCCCCCTTTCAGAGCCGATCACGTAGGCAGCCTGCTGCGGCCGAAGTATTTGAAGGACGCTCGCGCCCGGCATTACGCCGGTGAGATTTCCGTCCCGCAGCTCAGGGAAATCGAAGATCGCGCGATCCGCGAAGCCATCGCCAGGCAGGAATCCATCGGTCTCCAGGGCATTACCGATGGCGAGTTCCGGCGCGCCTTCTGGCATCTGGATTTTCTTGAGCATCTGCAGGGTGTCGAGTCTTATCCGGCCGGCCAGAGCATTCAGTTCCATGGCGGGCAGGCCAGGATCAAGGGCCTGAAGGTCACGGCCAAGATCCAGGCCGCCGGACACCCTGGCGTACATCCCATGGTCGAGCACTTCAGGTTTCTGAAGGCTCACGTTCCCAATCACACAGCCAAGATGACCATTCCTTCGCCTAGCCTGCTGCATTATCGCGGCGGGCGCAATGCCGTGAGCGAGAGCGTCTACCCGGCGATGGAAGAGTTCTACCACGATCTCGGCCAGGCGTATAAGAAAGTGGTCAGCGATTTTGGGACCGCGGGCTGCCGGTACCTGCAGCTCGACGAGGTGAGCTTCACCTACCTTTGCGACAGCGACCAGCGGCAGATGCTGCGTTCTCGCGGCGACCGGCCAGAAACGCTGCCGGAAATTTACGCCGGCATGATTAACGCCGCCATCTCCGGCCGGACTCCCGGAATGCGGATCACCATGCACCTGTGCCGGGGAAACTTCAAGTCCATGTGGATCGCTGCGGGCGGCTATGAGCCGGTGGCCGACATTCTGTTTAACAAGATCAATAGCGACGGTTATTTCATGGAATGGGACACCGACCGCGCCGGCGGATTCGAGCCGCTGCGGCTGGTGCCGAAGAACAAGCAGGTGGTGCTGGGAATCGTGACCTCCAAGTCGGGAACGCTGGAAGACAAAGACGACTTGAAACGCCGCCTGGAGGAAGCCGGCAAATTCATCGATCCGGATCAGCTGTGCTTGAGCCCGCAGTGCGGCTTTGCCAGCTCGGAAGAAGGCAATCTCTTGACTGAGGATGAGCAGTGGGCCAAGCTTCGGCGGATCGTCGAAGTGGCGCATGAGGTGTGGGGTTAGTGGGCCGTCTGTTTGCCTGTGTCGCGTTTTTCGCCGCCTGCGCTACGAGTACGTTTGCGCAGACCGCGGCGCACCACGTACGCGCGGGTGAAACCATATCCATCGCGACAAACATCGTTGCCTCGCGGACCAGGGGCTTCGTCATCGGGCCGAACGCGCAAGGCGAGGACGTACTTCTGGGCGTCTCCCTGGCCACGAAACCGGGCGACTACACACTTCGTGTTTCGTCCGTCAATGAAGCCGGCGAAGAGATTCCCTCCATCGTCCACGTCATCGTAGATCCCCCTCTTCCGGTTCCGTCCACATCCACCGTGCCGCCCGTGGTGCTGTTGAACGGCTGGCAGTTCACCTGTCCCGGTTCCATGTCGGGTACCTTCGGCGGCCTGGCTCAGCTGCTGGGTACGAGGGTCTACTTCTTCGACAACTGCGAGTGTCCGGACTGCACCATCGAGCAGCTGGCCCGTGATTTCCGAGAAGCCCTGAATCTGATTCGCTACGACAACGGTGAGCCTGTTCCGCGGATCGACGTGGTGGCGCACAGCATGGGTGGATTGATCGTTCGCGCCTACCTTGCCGGCAAGCAGGAAACGTCGGGGGCGTTCTCTCCCTTGGTCGATACCAGAATCAGAAAGGCGATCTTCATCGCCACGCCGCAATTCGGGTCCTACCAGACAGTCGGCCCCCTGGCGGCCTTCGTGCACATCGGAAATCAGGCCGGCGAAATGAAGCCCGGGAGCCAGTTCCTGCTGGATCTGGCGACCTGGAACCAGGGGCGCGACGACCTGCGCGGCGTGGATACGCTGGCCATTGTCGGAGATCAGGGGGATTGGAACACGACCACCCGCGCCAGCGACGGCGTGGTTTCTCTGACCAGCGCGGCATTAAGTTTTACTCCATCCGACGAGCGCACCAGGATCATTCCTTACTGCCACATTCCATTGGAGCGGGGATCTTTTCTGGCCAACGCTTTGGGATGTACGGGCCCGGGCATCGCCTTTATCGATTCGCCCGCGCATCCGGCGTATCAGATCATCCGATCGTTCCTGGATGACACCAGCCAGTGGCAGTTTATCGGCACAACCCCCAGCGTGCATCCGCGTCTTGCGGCCACTGGCGGAGTAGTAGTGGCGCTCAAATCCGCGGACGACACGCCCATCCGAGACGCGAGTTCTGCGACCTTCGACAACGGCGCGGGACAGTTGATCCCCGGTCCCAGCGCTTTCTATGGCGAATTCGTGCCGGCCGGTCCGCACAACTTCGTGCTGGCTGCTCCCTCGGGCGTCTTGAACGCGAGCGGCACGGTTCCGGCGGGCAGCACTCGACCTCTGGTGTTCAAGCCGGGGCCGATGATCACCGGCGTCCAGTCGGTTGTGTCCACGGGTCTGCCGGGGAACACCGTGGCATACGGGGCGCCCATCGTGGTCACCGGAAGCGGATTCTCCTCCTCGAGAGGCGCTACGTCACTTCTGCTAAATGGAGCCGTCCTGCCTAGCTCCATGGTTTCCGACCAGCAGATCAACGCGTACCTTCCTGCTCCGGTTCCGGCGAGTTACAACGGGATCGCCCAGCTTAAGGTGATCAACGGCAGCGGCCAGCACACTGTCAACATCATGGTCGCCTCGGCAGGCGTTGCACCTGCCATCACTCTCTCGACCACGCAATTGCAGTTCGCCTACACCATCGGAGGTGCTTTGCCCCAGCCGCAGACGGTCGCCATCGGGAACAGCGGCGGAGGAACGCTGACCTGGTCGGCGACGTTCGGGCAGAACGCCTGGCTTAAACTCTCCGCCGCCGGATCCAATCTGACGGTCTCCGTGAACCCCTCGATCCTGAGTCCGGGAACCTACACCGGTACGATCACCGTCACCGCGGCCGGGGCCAGCCGTCCGCAGACCATGGGGGTGACCTTGACTGTGACGGCGAGCCCCTCTCCCGTTCTCTTCACCGCGAATGGGACAGGCTCGGGCGTGGCCGCGGGATTCTGGATTCGCGTGGCGGCCAATGGCGTGCAAAGCGCGAATTACTTGTTCGATCCCGGCGTACCGATGGGGAGCCGTGTTCCGGTTCCGGTAGACCTGGGCGCCGCCGGGGATCAGATGTTTCTCTCGCTGTACGGCACCGCCTTCCGCACTGCGGCTCAGGCGACCGCGACCGTGGGGGGCATGGATGTCCCCGTGCTCGCCTTCGCAGCGGTTCCGCAGTACGCCGGAGAAGACGTGGTGAACATCGGACCGCTGCCGCGCACGCTGGCCGGGCGGGGCGAAGTCACTGTCGTCCTGACCTTCGACGGCAAGCCGGCCAATCCGGTCACGGTAAGTATCCGATAACCGTGGCATAGTAGAAAGTTGGGCAACGTACTCGTAGCCGGAGGCGCCGGTTATATCGGAAGCCACACCTGCAAGCTGCTGGCCAAGGCCGGGCGGGAGCCTGTGGTTCTGGACGATCTGAGCACCGGACACCGGTGGGCCGCCAAGTTCGGTCCGTTCTACGTCGGCGATATCGAGAACGGCGAGCTGGTGCGCAAGATCGTGCGGGAGCACCAGATCACCGATGTCATCGATTTTGCCGCCAAGGCCGCCGTGGGCGAATCGTATCAGAATCCAGGCAAATACTTCCGCGAGAACGTAGGGAAGACAATTCACTTCGTGGATGCGCTCCTGGCAGGCGGCGTGAAGAACATCGTGTTCTCCTCAACGTGCGCCGTCTACGGAAATCCTGACACGATTCCCATCACCGAGGCCGAATCGAAGAAGCCGGTGAATCCGTACGGTGAAACCAAGCTATTCGTAGAGCGCATGCTGCACTGGTACGGAATCGCGCACGGATTGAAGTGGGTCGCGCCGCGATACTTTAACGCGGCCGGCGCCGACCCGGAGGGCGAGTTGGGCGAGGTGCACGATCCGGAGACGCACCTGATTCCGGCCGCGATCGAAGCGCTGCTGGGCCAGCGCCCGCAGCTGGAAGTATACGGAACCGACTATCCGACTCCC
>DATIRX010000235.1:0-5730 GCA_035469225.1 Bryobacteraceae bacterium | reverse complement strand
AAAAGTGTCATGCCAACCTTGTCGCCCTTAACATCGTTAGGATGCCTAGAACATCTACAATTGTCAAACGTGCAAGCCACTCGTATGTGGAGGGGGTGCGCTCGGGATGTCATGGGAGTATACTCTAAACGCGCTATAACTATGTTCGTTTCAACGCGTAGGACGTTCCTGAAGGCTGCTGCGGCGGCGGGGGTGGCGGCTCCTTACGCATTTGCGCAAACCCCGAAAATCGAGAATAGCCAGCTGGGCGACAACCTGTACCTGCTAAGCGGGGCGGGCGGGAACGTGATCGCGCGCACGGGAGCCGAGGGCGTCGTGATGGTGGACGGCGGGCTCGCGCAAAACGCCGGCGCGCTGGCGCAGGCTGTGGCTGCCCTGCCGAATAGCGGCCCGGTAAGGACGTTGTTCAACACGCACTGGCATCCCGAGCAGACCGGCTCCAACGAGAAACTCGGCATGGCAGGCGCCACAATTATTGCCCACGAGAACACGCGGCTGTGGCTGCAGCAGAACATCACGTGGCCCTGGAACGGACAGAAGTTCAAAAAGTTTGCCAAGATCGCCCAACCCAACAAGACCTTCTACGACCAGGGCGCTCTCGATTCCGGAATCCGCTACGGGTACATCTCCGACGCGGCGCACACGGACGGCGACCTGTACGTCTACTTCCCGCAGCAGAACGTCCTGGCGGTGGGCGACGCCGCCTATGGACAAGGCTGGCCGGTGGTCGATTGGTGGACCGGAGGCTGGATCGGCGGCATTGTCGGCGGACTGCAGCGCATCCAGAGTGTGGTGAACAAAGACGGAAACAAAGATACCAAGATCGTTCCCGGCGTCGGTCCCGTGCTCAGCCTGGCCGATATCACCGCGCAGGTCGATATGTACGGCACGATCTACGACCGTCTCAATCAGATGATTAACAAAGGGCGCGGGCCGTCGGAAGCCGTCGAGGCTAAGCCGGCCAAGGAATTTGAAGCCAAGATGGGCAACCCGGATGAATTCATCCGGCGCTCTCTTGAGAGCCTGTGGGCATATCTTTCACCAGATGCTTAAGAACTCGATTTCCAGGATTGCTGTGATCGGCGCCGCCATGAGCCTGGGCGGTGTCTTTGTCGTCTCGCGCCCGAGCCAGGCGCAGGATTCGGCCGACGCGCAGCTGGCCACCATCAAGCAATACTGCTCGGGCTGCCACAGCGACAGGGGCAAGAGCGGAGGGGTCAGCTTTGAAGGCATAACGGCTGCGAGCATCGCCAAGGATCCCGACCTGTTTGAGAAGGCCGTGCGCAAGCTGCGCGGCCGCGTGATGCCGCCTCCGGGCGCAAGGCAGCCGGACGGCAAGGCGGTCGATTCGCTGGTGGCGTGGCTCGAAGATTCGCTCGACAAGGTTCCAACCCAGGCGTACGTTACGGATCAAGTGGTGCTGCACCGGTTGAACCGGCAGGAGTACGCCAACGCGGTCCACGACCTGCTTCTGGTGGAGGTCAACGGCGCCGAATTGCTGCCGCAGGATGACACCGCGCAGGGTTTCGACAATATCGCGTCCGCGCTGCAGGTTTCGCCTTCCTTCATCGAACAATACGTCAGTGCCGCCCGCAATGTCGCCGTGAATGCGCTCGGCAAGGGCGATGCCCGCCCGCAGGGCTGGACGTTCCGTGCAACTGCGGGTAATCAGCTCACGCACGTTCCCGGACTGCCTCTGGGGACGCGGGGCGGCATTCTCGCGAAAGTGGATCTCCCGGCCGACGGGGAATACCGCATCAACATCGCCGACATGGCCACCCATATCTGGGGCAATGGCATGGAGTACGAAAATCCGCTGGTGGTGACGCTCGACAACAAAATCGTGTATCAAACGGTGATCGGCGGCGAGGAAGACGCCAAGCTTTACGACCAGGTGCAGAACGGCGCGCTGGATCGCGTCAATATCCGCCTGAAGAACATCAAGTTCCAGGCGACTGCCGGACCGCACAAGATCGGGGTCACTTTCCGGCGGCAGAGTTTCGCGGAATCCGACGATCAGTTGCAGCAATTTACGCCCGGCGGCGGGCAGGATCGTTCCTACCGCGTGAACTCATTCCAGCTTCTGGGCCCCTTCGACGTGAAAGGCCTCAGCTCCACGCCCAGCCGGGACCGGATCTTCACCTGCAACCCGGCCAAGGACAAGACCAAGACGCCTGAAGGGTGCGCGAAGGAAATTTTCTCGACGCTGGCAAAGCGGGCGTATCGTCGTCCGGTCACCAATGACGATATCGCGGAACTCATGCAGTACTACGCCGATGGCGTGAAGCAAGGGGGCTTCGAAGCGGGCATCCGGGAGGGTATCACGGGAACCCTGGCGAGCCCGTTCTTCCTGTATCGCGGCGAGCGCGTCCCCGCAGGATTGAAGCCGGGTGAGAAGTACGCGGTCACGGATCTCGAACTGGCGTCGAAGCTTTCATTCTTCCTGTGGAACTCGATTCCCGACGATGAACTGCTGGACCTGGCCATCAAGAATAAACTCAGCGAAGCGGCGACACTGGACAAGCAGGTCCAGCGCATGCTGGCCGATCCGCGATCGAAGACGCTGGCCAGTAATTTCGTGCAGCAGTGGCTCGAGATGACGCGGCTGGACGCGGTGGTTCCGGATAACGACGTCTTCCCGTATGCCTCCGGCCGCATGGATCCGCGTCAGGATTTCCGCACCGAACTCACGCTGTTCGCCGACAGTATCTTCCGCGAAGACCGCAATGTCGTGGATTTGCTGCGCGCCAGCCATACGTACTTGAATGAGCGCATCGCGCTGCACTACGGCATACTCGACGTGAAAGGCGATCAGTTCCGCCGGGTGGAACTGAAAGACTCCGTGCGATGGGGTTTGCTGGGCAAGGGCGCCATCCTGATGGCGGCAGCCTATCCGAACCGCACGTCGCCCGTGCTGCGCGGATCGTTCATCCTGAAGTACCTGCAGGGTGTTCCGCCGGCCAACCCGCCGCCCAACGTCCCGACGCTGAACGACAAGGACATCGGCACGACCAAAGCGCTCACGGTTCGCGAGTTGATGGCCAAGCACCGCGCCAGTCCGACCTGCTCGGCATGCCACTCCGTCATGGACCCTCTGGGCTTCGCGCTCGAGAATTTCGATGCCACGGGAATGTGGAGGGACAAGGACCGCTTCGCCGGGGTAGCCATCGATTCCGCCGGGGAGCTGCCCGACGGCACCGCCATCAAGGGGCCGGATGATCTCCGCAAGGCGCTGCTGCGCCGTCCCGATCAATTCGTGCAGACGTTTGTGGAAAACCTCCTGACGTATGCGATCGGCCGCACGCGGGAGTATTACGATATGCCCACCGTCCGCAGAATCGTGCGCGAAACGGGGGCGAAGGATTACAAGTTCTCGGCCATCGTTCAGGCGGTGGTCAAGAGCGAACAGTTTAAGATGCGCCGGGTGCCGCCGCCTGTGCTGAGTGCCAGTAAATAATCCAGAGGAGACGAGACCATGTTCTTATCCAAGAAACACATTTCACGCCGTACGGCCTTGCAGGGAGTCGGCGCCACCCTGGGGCTGCCGCTGCTGGAAGCCATGATTCCCGCCTCCACCGCCTGGGGGCAGACTCCCGCCGGGAAGACCCCGAAACGCTTCGCGTTTATCGGCTTCCCGCACGGCGCGATCATGGACAGCTGGTCTCCCAAGGAAACCGGCACCACCTTCACCATGTCGCCGATCCTGCAGCCCCTGGAGCCGTTTCGCAAGCATCTGACCATCGTCTCCGGCCTGCGCAACAAGCCCGCGGAAACGCCCGAGCCCCACGCCTACATCGAGCAGGGCTGGCTGACCTGCGTGAAGCCCTGGGACTTTGGTAAGGCGGATCCCAATTCCGGCGTGAGCTGCGACCAGATGGCCGTGCGCTACGTGGGACAAGACACGCGTCTCCCCTCGCTCGAGCTCACCGCCGCGCAGGGCAGCGCCCGCCTCGCATGGCGCACGCCGACCCAGTCGTTGCCGCAGGAAGGCAACCCGCGCGCCGTATTTCAGAAGCTCTTCGGACAGGGCGACACCGATCAGGAACGCGCCCAGATCCTTGCGGAAACCGGCAGTATCCTGGATCGCGTGAAGGGACAGGCGCAGCGCCTGCAGGCCAGTCTGGGCGTCAAGGATCGCATCGTGGTCAGCGACTATCTGGACTCGGTGCGCGAAATTGAACGGCGCGTGCAAATGGCTTCCAAGCCGGACGAGCGGGCGTTGAGTATTCCAGATGCGCCGATCGGCACGCCCAACGATATCACCGAATATTTCAAGTTGATGTTCGACCTGATGGCTCTGGCGTTCCAGGCCGACATCACGCGCGTGATCACGTTCTCCATGGATCGCGAAGCCAGCATGCGCACCTACACCAACCTGGGAATTGCCGAGGGATTCCATCCGCTGTCCCATCACGGCAACAACCCTCAGAAGATGGACAAGCTGATCCAGATTCAGAAGTACCACGCGGAAGTGTTTGCCGGATTCATCAAGAAGATCGAGGCCGCCAAGGAAGCCGACGGCACCGTGCTGGATCATGCCACGATTCTCTTCGGCAGCGACATGAGCAACAGCGATCGCCACAACAACGACCCGCTTCCGTCCGTGATTCTAGGACACGCCAACGGAAAGATCAAAGGCGGCCAGCACCTGAAGTATCCGCAGGATTCGCGGCACGCCGACCTGCTCTTTACCCTGCTCCAGCGCAATGAGATTCCGGTGAAATCCATCGGTGACAGCGGCGACGGTCTCTCGGAGGTCTAGGCATGCTTAGGCTCGCAATTGCCCTGCTGGCCGGCGCCACCATGATGGTGGCCGCCGATGCTACGAGCGCGACCCTGCTGGAAGCGGCGGAATCGGGCGACCATGCCGCCGCCCTGCGCCTGTTGAGCGCGAAGGGCGCGAACGTCAACGCGACGGGCGCCGATGGCAGCACCGCCCTCATGTACGCCGCGGCGAATGACGATCTCGAACTGGTCCGCGCGCTGATCAAAGCCGGCGCGAACATCAACCTGAAGAACCAGCTTGGCACTTCGGCTCTTACCGAAGCCGGCATCATCGGTTCCGCGCCGATCATCGAAGCGCTGCTCAAGGCCGGCGCCGATCCCAATTTCAAGACACCCAATGGAGAAACTCCGCTGATGGCCGCCGCGCGCAGCGGCAAAGTGGACGCGGCCAAGGCGCTGCTGGCCGCAGGAGCCGACATCAACGCCAAGGAAACCTGGGGCGGGCAATCGGCAATCATGTGGGCCGCCGCGCAGGGTCAGGCCGACATGGTGAAGTTCCTGGCGTCGAAGGACGCGAGCCTGAACGATCACGGCAAAGTCAATCAGTGGGAGCGCAAGATCATCCAGGAACCTCGCCCGAAGGACATGAACAAAGGCGGCTTCACCCCGCTGCACTATGCCGCGCGGGAAGGTTGTGCGGCCTGCGTTCAGAACCTGCTGGCTGCCGGCGCCGATCCCGATTCCGAAGATCCGGACCGCGAGACGCCGCTGCTTCTGGCGCTGGAGAACCTGCATTTCGATACGGCCGCCGTGCTCGTCAAGGGCGGCGCCGATCTCGACAAATGGGATCTCTTCGGCCGCTCGCCGGTCTACATGGCGGCTGACGTCAGCACGCTGCCGACGAAAGGGAACGGCGCCGTGGCCGTCCTGCCGAGTCCCGATAAGCTCAACGCTGTCGACGTCGCGCGCATGATGCTCGAAAAGGGTGCGAATCCGAACATCCAG
>DATIRX010000234.1:0-9241 GCA_035469225.1 Bryobacteraceae bacterium | reverse complement strand
CCCTGGAGGAACGTGACGTTCACGTCTTCGAACAGAATGCGGGCGCCGAAGCGCATGGAAAGGTCGTTTACAGAGATCAAGTTAGTAGGTATTTCCGATGATTTGCCGATCCAGCCAGCAGCACCGCGGGCGATCCGGCTTGCATTTTCCATTATACCGCGACTGCCCGCCGCCCGCCGTCTGGTAATTTGGAGTTCTGATCTCCCTTTCGAATATCAATAAACAATACGGCAAGCAGTTGATCTTCATCGATGCTTCCTTCCAGCTGAACCCCGGCGAAAAAGTTGGCCTGGTGGGCCCCAATGGCTCCGGCAAAACCACTCTTTTCCGCATGGTGGTCGGCGAAGAGGCTCCCGACGATGGCGAGGTCTCGGTTCCCAGGAAACTCAGCATCGGCTACTTCCGCCAGGACGTTGAGGAAATGAAGGGCCGGTCGGTGCTCGACGAGGCCATTGCGGGAAGCGGCCGCGCCGGTGATCTGCACCATGAGCTGGAAGACCTGCAGCGCGCCATGGAAGATCCCGGGCGTGCCGATGACATGGACCGCATTCTGGCGCACTTCGGCGAAGTGCAGGAGGAGTACGATCATCTGGGCGGCTATGCGCTTGAGGCGCAGGCTCGCGAAGTGCTCCACGGCCTGGGCTTTGAAGACGACCAGATCGATGGCGACGTCGGCGATCTGTCAGGCGGGTGGAAGATGCGCGTCGCGCTGGCCCGCGTGTTGCTCGGCCGGCCCGACGTGCTGCTGATGGATGAACCCACCAACCACCTGGATCTGGAGTCCATCATCTGGCTGGAGCAGTTTCTCAAGTCGTACCCCGGCGCTCTTCTGATGACCTCGCACGACCGCGAATTCATGAATCGCCTGGTTACCAGGATCGCCGAGATCGATGGCGGCGAGATCACGGCGTACTCGGGCGACTACGATTTCTACGAGCGTGAGCGCGCCATTCGCGAGACCAATCAGCAGGCGGCGTTCTCTCGCCAGCAGTCCATGCTGGCTAAAGAACAGCGTTTTATCGATCGCTTCCGCACGCATGCCGCCAAAGCCGCCCAGGTCCAGAGCCGCATCAAGGCGCTCGACAAGATCGAGAAGATCGAGCTTCCCAAGCGGCGCCAGGTCGTGAAATTCGAGTTTCGCGCTCCGCCGCGATCGGGCGAGCAGGTGGTGGTGATTGAGAATCTCCATAAGAGCTTCGGCTCGCGCGTGATCTATCAGGGATTCAATTTCACCGTCCGCCGCGGCGACCGCTGGGCGGTGATGGGCAGGAACGGGGCGGGGAAGACGACGCTGCTCAAGATGATCGCGGGCGCCAGTGTCCCCGACGCTGGAACCGTGCAGCTGGGCGCCAGCCTCAGTTCGGGATATTTCGCGCAGCAGGCTCTGGACGTGCTGAATCCCGAGTTAACCATCATCGAGCAGCTGCAGCAGGATTTTCCTGCGGACGGCATCGGATCTCTCAGGACTCTGGCCGGCGCGTTCCAGTTTTCCGGAGACGACGTGGACAAGAGAATCTCCGCGCTCTCCGGCGGCGAAAAATCCCGCCTGGCAATGGCGCGGATGCTGTACAACCCGCCCAACTTTCTGGTGCTGGACGAGCCTACCAATCACCTGGATCTCGCCACCAAGGAAATGCTGGTGGACGCTCTCAAGGGCTTCGAAGGCACCATGATCTTCGTTTCGCACGATCGCATGTTTCTGCGAGGTCTGGCTTCACGAGTTCTGGAGCTGGGCGGCGAAAGCGGCAAGGATCGCAACCCTCGCCTGTATCCGGGATCGTATGTTGAGTACGTTCAGGCCCTGGGCCATGAAGCGCCCGGCATTTATTCTTAGAGCCAATCGGTCCAATTGCTGCGGTACGCCACCCACCAGCACAGGGCGAAGATCGGGATGGTCGCTCCCAGCGCCCACCACATCGGCAGAACGAAATCGGCGATGACGCCCAGCGTTGTAAAGAGCAGCCAGAAGATCTTTCGTTCCAAGCTCCGAGTCTACACCCAGCCGGCATTTGGACCGTCCCTGTCAGAATTCCGTCACTGCCGGACCATAACGTCTTGATTTGGCGTGCTGTGTCGTGGTTACTGGATTGCTTCCACTATGGCCAGTGTCGTCGTCATCCACTGCCCGAACCCATCCCGTAGTGCTCGTCGACGAGCCAGGTCGCCGTGCTCCCCTGGATTTCTGGGTCCTTGCCGGGATCGCCATCGCAGTGATCACCACCGTCGCCGGCATCGCCTCGACGGGTGTCAGTCTGCGTTACTTTCTTCAGCCCACCGCTGCGTGGATGGTGTTGGGCGGAACGCTGGGAGTGATGCTGGTCACCACGCCTCGGCATTCTCTCCTTCACGCCCTCCGAAGCGTGGGCGGACTCTTTCGTCAGTCCTCGACCGATCGGGAAGCGCTGATGGAGGAGATCATATCCTTCGTCAGGACTTCCAGGGTCCAAGGCCTGCTGGCCGCCGAATCCAGGATCGAAAAGGCCAGTAATGCGTTTCTTCGGGAAATGCTCTGGCTGGCTCTGGATGTCAAGAACCGCGGCGAGTTCCAATCCGCGCTCGAAACCAAAGTGCGGTTACGGGAACGGCAAGGCGATGCGGACGCCAAAGTGCTGGAAGTTGCCGGAGGATTCGCACCTGCGATCGGCGTGATCGGCACCGTCGTCGGGCTGATTGAAGTGCTGCGGCAGTTTTCGAATTTGAACTCGGTGGCTGTGGGAATCGGAACTGCCTTCGTCTCTACCATGTACGGGCTGGCGCTGGCGAACCTGATCCTGCTTCCGGCGGCGCATCGGATTCGAGCCAGTGTAGCCGAGAATTTCGAGATCGAAGAAATGATTGTCGAAGGCGGCCTGTGTCTCGTCGACGGCACGCATCCTTCGCTGGTCCGCGAACGCTTGACTTATTTTCTCCGCCAGAAAACCCGCCCATGAAACCGGCGTACTTCCAGAAAGACAACAGCGGCCGCGACCGCTGGATGGTCAGCTACCTGGATGTGTTGACCATTCTGCTGATACTTTTCGTCGCCATCGCCGCGCAGGCTCTGCAGGCTCCGGCGAAACCTCCTGAGCCGGTCGCCCAGACCGCACCGCCGCCCCCCTCGCCCATGGCCTCGATCCAGAAGGAGCTTGAGCAAAGCCAGCTTGACGTGCATCTCGATTCCCGCGGCATCGTAATCAGTCTTCCTCAGGCCTTGCTGTTTCCTCCCGGCGATGACCGCATCAACGCAGACGCGCTCGAGACCGTCGGCGCCATCGGCGAGATCCTTCGCAGGATTCCCAACAACGTCAGCCTGGTCGGACATTCGGATGCCATCCCGATTCATAACCGGCGTTTCAGCAGCAATTGGGAGCTGGCCTCGGCCCGAGGGCTGCGGCTGCTCGAGCTGCTCAGCAGCCGCTACGGAGTCGCCGAATCGCGACTTTCGGTGCAGAGCTATGGCTCCTTCGATCCCAAAAGCAGTGACGATACGCCGGACGGCCGCGCCAGCAATCGCCGCGTGGAAATCGTCATTTTCGACGCGCATCCCAGCAATACGCCATAATTTGGGCTCCCCGGCGCCGCCACGTCATAATGGGATCAGTGGAGCCCGTTCTCGAAGATATCGACGTCCAGATGCTGGACCGCCTGCGCAGCGCCATCCAGCTGCTCGAATTATTGGATAACGACAGGGCGCTGTTAGCCCAGCTGCCGGACGAAGAGCGCAATCGCCTGCACCAGGTCATCGCGCAAATCTACAATCCCGACCCCGTCGCCCGCCGTCGAAAACTGAAAGCCGCGGAGCGCGAGCGAGCCGCCGCGCAAATGGAACGGGTGGGCGCCGTACTCGATGAGACCGGGATCCGCACACTGCGCCGCAAGCCCATTTACACTACGCCCAACGTCTTTCCGCCTCAGAACTTCGAACCGCGCGATCTCGGTCCGGACGAGCCCGAGCGCCGCGAGACCATCGAGCCGCAGCATTGCTACATCTGCAAACGAAATTATTCGAGCGTCCATCATTTCTACGATCAGCTGTGCCCGGCGTGTGCGGAGTTCAACTTCCGCAAGCGCACCGAATTGGCAGACCTGCGTGGACGCGTCGCGCTGCTGACAGGCGGACGCGTGAAGATCGGGTACCAGGCCGGCGTGAAGCTCCTGCGCGCCGGAGCCGAGCTCATCGTAACCACTCGCTTCCCCCGCGATGCCGCCAAGCGCTATTCGCAGGAGCCGGACTTCGCCGACTGGGGAAATCGCCTGGAGATCTTCGGGCTCGATATGCGGCACACCCCCAGCGTCGAGGCGCTGTGCACCCGGTTGCTGGCTTCCCGCTCCCGTTTGGATTTCATCATTAACAACGCGTGCCAGACGGTGCGCAGGCCGCCGGAGTTTTACACCCACATGATGGAGGGCGAGACCGCGGCGCTTCTGCACGCGCCGGATAGCGTGCGCAGGCTGTTAGGCCCGTCGGTCGAGTCTGCCCCGATCGCCAACCCCGCCGAGCTGTCCCAGGTGCGCCTGCTGGCCGAGGAGATCCTGGGGCAAACGCACCTGTTCCCCCACGGCCGCCTGGATCAGGACCTGCAGCAAGTGGACCTGCGCGGTCGCAACTCCTGGCGATTGCTGATGGCGGAGGTGTCTTCGGTAGAGCTGCTGGAGGTGCACCTGATCAACGCCGTCGCGCCGTTCATCATCAACGCGCGCCTCAAGCCCTTGCTGTTGCGGACGCCTGAGCGCGACAAGCACATCGTCAACGTTTCGGCCGTCGAAGGCCAGTTCTATCGGAATTTCAAGACCACTCGCCATCCCCATACGAATATGGCCAAGGCGGCGCTCAACATGATGACGCGCACCTCGGCCACGGACTATTTCGGCAATGGCATTCATATGAACAGCGTCGATACGGGATGGGTTACGGATGAGGATCCGGCGGAGATTGCAGCGCGCAAAACCAGGGAGCAGGGCTTTTGCCCGCCGCTCGATATCGTGGATGGCGCCGCGCGCATCCTCGATCCGATCATAACCGGCATCAATACCGGGAACCACGTCTGGGGACAATTCCTGAAGGATTATCGTCCCGCAGACTGGTAGTTTCCGAAAGACTCTAGGAGCGGTTGTGGTCGGGCTCGCTGTCGCGGCTGCGCTTCTTGCGGTTGCGCTTGCGCGCCAGGGCCGACTTGACGCGCTTCTTCTGGCCCGGCTTCAAATAGAATGCGTGACTCTTGATGTCCTTGATGATTTCTTCCTGCAGGACCTTGCGCTTAAAACGTTTCAGCGCGCTTTCCACGCTTTCGCCATCGTGTATCTGAACTTCAGCCAACGAAAATCACCTCGATTTCCAATAGTGGATTGACTTCCAGGGTAACAGCTTCCTGGCGAAGATTCCTGGCGGCCTCAGTTAAGGCGCCTCTAGCGGCCCCGTGCCGGCTTCGGCGCGGCCTTCCTGGGCGCGGCTTTCTTTGCTTTCTTTACTTTCGGGGCCGCCTTCTTCGTGGCCGCTTTTTTGGCCGTCTTCTTCGCGGTCTTCCTGGCGGGGGCCTTGGCGATTCCTGTTTTGACCGCCAGCTTGCCCAGCGTCGATCCGATTGCTTGCGCGGCGGTGGTCAGGGCGTCGGGTGTGCTTGTGGATTTGGTTGCCATCAGGGTGGTCTCCTCACCGGCGGGAGCCGGGGACTTCATATGAATCACATCGATGCGCGGCCGCTTGCTCCAGGCCAGCTTTGCACGAACGCTCTCAAGTACGGCCTCGGGGTCTTCGCAGCGAGTTGCGTAAGCTTTCTTGCTGATCTCAATCTGCACTTCGCAAAAGCTGCAGTCCAGGTGATAAGCATCACCCACGGCTTTCGTGTGCGCGTAGTTTCCACAGAAGGGACAGCGATTGGCAGCCAGAGTCTACTGCCCTTTCTCTCGGGTTGGAAATGATAGTTGCAGAACGGCCTCGCAAGTACAGCATACCGGGTTTTGTACCGGCTTGCGCGCGGGACACTTTGTGATGTGCTTACGGAACCAGTTCTGGATCCGCCTCAGCCGGCGGAGGCCCCTGCACCGGCAACACCTTCGGAACGCGCGGCGCGGATTGAAGCGGTACTGCCGGCACGGACTCTGCCGATACCGAAGCGCCCGGCGGTCCTTCCAGAATGCGAACATGTTCTTCCATCGGAGCCGCGTCGCGGAGTTCCAGCTGCAAGCGGAACCTCAGATCGCCGCTGCGCGGAGTGTAGAAGATCGTACCGCTGGACAGATCCGCCGGCGTCAGGTGAATCTGCTGCCCGTTGGCGCCATCCTGGATGTCCAGAAGCGCGCTCGTGGGCTTCAGAACCGCCATCGTCCCGCGATCCCACGATAACTTCCAGAGCTCGCCTTCGCGGGCTGCTGTGAATTCCATCCGCAAACGCGGAACGTTGGCTGGATGTGCCGCAGTGGTGGTCGCAGCCGCGGCCGGGCGGCTCTTGAGCGCCCCCTGATAGGCGTGATATCCGCCATATGCGACCGCCGAAATCAGAAGGACGCCGCCCATCATTCCCAGGCCCGCGTAGAACCGCTTGCCGGGTTTCCGCTGGGAAACGAATTGGGGCTCTGGAAAGTCGAAGACCGGTTCGGCAGCCGGCTGCGCTGCCACGGAGGCCGCCTCGGCGGAAAATCCCACCCGCGCGGCCGGGGGCGGCGGGGCCGGTACAGCCGGAAGAACACTCGATCGAAGGAGGAATTTCGTTCGGTCCCAGTCCGTGCCGTTCCACGTCGAGACGTGAGCCAGCTTCTCGGCCCGTGAAACCGGTGCGAGCACGAAATAGGAACGGAAGTTGTCCGCGAAAGACGCGTGGATCTTTTCGATGGCGCCGCAGATCTCACGATCGCTCTCTCGAAACGTCTCGTTCTTGCGCGTCTGGCTGCGATAGAAGCCGACCACCGTTTTACCCGCATCCGACTGCACCGATTCGATCAGTTCCGCCATCTTCGCAAGGTCGGAATCCGACAGGCGAAACGAGGGTCCGTGTTTATACTCGATCGGGAGCGCCATGATCTCGTCGACCACCACGCCGTCTTCCCGCAACTTCGGTCCCACCAGCAGCCCGCCCACTTCGGCGCCCCCGCGGGGCAGCAGGCGGACGCCCTGATCCACTTCGCCCCACATCTTGGCGAGCAGGGTCTTGGGAATGGTGAGCGGCGATTGCGAGGTTTCGCCGAACATCAGCGAGCCCGCTTCGTCATCCTTTTCCAGCGGCAGGGTGTGGACCAGGGTTAGCTGCGGAGACATATTCTTCCCTGTTTATACGCGAGCGCCCGCCTAGCCCAACTGGGCTGCCGAGCCTAGCAGTACCGGAACGCCGCAGGACATTCGTACTATTGGGGGTATTCCGCGGGGCTCGTATGCTGTGAACCGTGTCGGCTTTCATCTGGGCTCCCAGCAGGTTCGTGAGTTACTGCGACTCTCTGCTGTTCCGATACTGGCCGTATTACCGCCACTACTTTGCCCGCAAGCGGCTGCTATAGAGGTGCCCTTGCGCTTGGGCGGCCGCCGCTCCAGCGTGGTGGGGCTTAGCTACCGCGTCGCGCCACCCGGGCCCTGCGCCGGACCCGAGATGTGCTGCAAGTCGAAATTATCTTCCTGGCAGATGTATTCCAGCAGCTCCGTGCCCGCCATGATGCGCGCCCGGCCCACCGTGGTGAACGGTTTGGCATAGGCGCCCGGATCGTCGATGGTCACTTCAATCGACATATTCCCCAGATCGGTCCGCGTATACCGTTCGATGGTGCGGAGCTTTTCGGTGTGCGGATGCCCCACATAATCGAACCAGAACTTATCCTTGAATCCGACCGTGTCGATGACCCAGGTCGGCCCGTCCCAGCGGCCGATCGAATTCCCGTACCACGCCAGCTCCGGATCGTCGGGATGCTTGCGCCCGTCCATGAAGATCTGCCGCCAGCTATGGATGTTGCCCTCGAACACGATGAAATAGATTCCCGGTGTCTGCGCGATGCGCCACGGATAGGGCGACCCGCGTGGAATCCCCGCCGGCAGGCAATTCGATTCCGGATCGTCTTTCGACTGCCGCGTCTTTACCAGAGCTTCCGCCCACGGCAGCATCACGACCGAATCGCCCGGCTTCAGCGATCGCGAAATGTCCGCGTCACTCGACCCGCCGCCTAGCCAGACTCCGGAAAGATCCGGCGTGCCGTCCGCCAGTTTGGGCGCCGGACCCGTCGGCGTGGGAGGCTGCCGCTGATACAGCCCGACATTCCCTGCTTTGCCGCCCGCTTTTCCGCCGCCGCCCTTCCCTTTGGCGTCGCCCGCAGGCGTTTGCCCCTGCGCGAGCAGGGAAACCACCGCTACCGCCGCACCCGTAAACGCGATCAGCTGCCGTGTCACTTGCCGTCCTCGAATGCCGATAGGAAGTTCAGCTTGTGTCCGTCCGGAAACACGATAGTTTGCGCGATGCCGAAATTCGAGTTGTCCCTGGCGCGCGAGCCCGTGACGGTGACCATGTCGCCTTCTTTCACCGAGTTCCGCTTCCAGCCGTTGCGGACCAGGATGCTGGGGCTGGCCAGCTCCAGGTTCCAGCTGGTCACTTTGCCCGCGGCGTCCTTGACGTCGATATAGAAATGCGCGTGCGGGTTCACCCATTCCACCTTGGTGACCACGCCCGTCAGATCGATCTTTTTGGTGTTGTCGAACACGGCCGCACCCGAGTGGTGCGCCATCGCCGGCAGCCCCCAGGCCAGTAAGCCCAAACCCGCCGCCAGCGCGCAAAACAGGACTCTCATCGAAACTACCCCCAGCACGAAATTCTTTCATAGGCGTGCATTCCGCGCAAGGACTGTTAACCTAATGTGCAGGAGCTGCATCACATATGAAGATGCTCCGCGGCATTTCGACCCTGTTGGTGAGCGCGTTCGCTGTCTACTGCCAGGTTCCCGGCCAGTACCCCGGCGGCCAGTACCCCGGCGGCCAGTATCCCGGCGGTCAGTATCCCGGCGGTCAGTACCCCGGACAGAGCCCCATCCCGCGCATTCCCGGAACAACCAATCCGACCGGCCGCCCTCGCACAGGTCAGCCCGACAGCCGCGGTAAGCGATCGCCTTCCGATTCGAAAAGTCTGCTCACCACTACCACCGGAATCCTGCGCCGCGCCACGTCGAATCAACTCGTGATCCAGGCCGACGATCATCGCGTGATCTGGTACCGTCTGGCCCCCCAGATGACCGTCCAGAAGGAAACCAAGGATGCGAGTCTCAGTGAGTTTGCCCTGGGCGACTACCTGAGCGT
>DATIRX010000233.1:0-4942 GCA_035469225.1 Bryobacteraceae bacterium | reverse complement strand
CGTCAGGGGCTCGATGGAGGAACTGGCGGCGGATACACGCGTCAAGCCCAGCTCATCGCGCCACAGGATGGGACAGGGAGCGGAGAGCGCGGGAATTCCAGGCAAGGAAAAGCTGGCGGGACACGCATGCCGGTAAATCGGTTTGGCCAGCGAAGCCGCCAGGTCGGCGGGCGCCGCTTCCATGATCTGGCCGGCGGTAAGAACCAGCGTGGCCGCATCCTGGTTGCGGAGACCGTAGAGCAAGATTCCGTTCTGGCGAAAACGCCGCGGCGAGAAAGCGTGGTCGCTATGGAAGCCGAACTGAACCCGTCCGGCGTTGGACTGAATCCGCTCCATGCCCTGGATCGGCGCAACTTCCTGGATGGGCGCGCCGGACTTCTCGTTCAAGTACGACAAAATTTCACCGTGCATTCCGACCAGGCCGCAAATCACGGCTTCGGAAACGGCTTGTTTATCGGGCGGCCGCGTTCCGTCGGCGGGAGTGGGAGGCAGCTCGGGATCGACCGGAAGGTTTTCGAACAGGAGGGCCGGGATACCGGTGGGCGCAAAAAACTCGTCCAGCGCCTCGGCGAAGTGCTCCGGCAGATGTCGCAGCGCCAGATGAACAGAGGCTCGCCGAAACACCGTCCAAGCTTTGAGATCGTGATAGTCGGGGAACACCAGGGCGTTCGCGTCGCGGGTCCAGGATTCGCGACTGAGATCCGGAAGGCGCAACGATGGGGGCGCGAATGCAGGCGCCAGGGGGAGGATGGGGACGGAAGCCATTCGGGATTTACCTCTATTGTAACGGAGTCACGCCGGGTCTTCCGTCACCAGGCGGTAGCCGACGCCGGGCTCGGTTTGCAAGTGCTTGGGACGGGCCGGGTTACGCTCGAGTTTCCGCCGCAGTTGGGCGATATAAACCCGGAGATACTGGGCCTGTTCGGTGTGCTGGGGGCCCCACACTTCGTTCAGCAGCTGGCGCTGCGTCAGAACCTTTCCAGCGTGCTGGATCAGGACTTGCAGCAGCTTGTACTCGTTGGGCGTGAGGTGGACTTCCTGACCTTCCACCCGGACGGCGCGCTTGTCGAGATCGACTTCCACCAAGCCAAAGCGAACCATGGAGGCCGCGGCGGCCGTGGTCGAGCGGCGCAGTGCGGCGCGAATCCGGGCCAGCAGCTCGCCCACGGCGAACGGTTTGGCGACATAGTCGTCGGCGCCCAGATCGAGCGCCGCAATTTTGTCTTTCTCCTGGCCGCGCGCGGAAAGCACCAGGATGGGAATCTTGCCCCACTCGCGGACGCTGCGAATCACATCCAGGCCATCGCGGTCGGGCAGCCCCAGATCCAGCAGGATCAGATCCGGCTGCCGGGCCGCGGCTTGCGTGGAACCTTCTTCGGCCGTCACGGCTTCCTGCAATCGATAGCCTTCGGCGTCCAGCGCTGCGCGCAGGAACCTGCGGATTTGCGGGTCGTCTTCGACGAGAAGAATCAGAGGCTTCATCGGGCGCCCGTTTCCCTGGCTTCCACAGGCAGGCGAATGCGAAAAATGGCGCCGCCGCCGGCGCGGGGGAGGGCTTGTATGGTTCCGCGATTCGCCTCGACGATCGCGCGGCAGATGGGGAGACCCAGTCCGGCGCCGCGAACACCGTCCGATTTTGCGCGGTAGAATTTTTCGAAAATACGCTCCTCCTCGCCGGGAGGAATGCCGGGGCCGCGGTCGCGCACCTCAATGATCACGGCGCCTTCGCTTTCAAACGCCGCCAGATCCAGGGGCGTTCCAGGGGGGCTGTATTTCGCGGCGTTCTCCAACAGATTCCACAGTACCTGCCCGAACAGCACGTCGTCCACGAACACCATGATTGGTTTCTCGGGGGGGAGGTTCTCGGCGAGCTCGGTCAGAATCGCCCGGCCCTCCAGCTGGCGTTCCATGCGCTGGAGCACGGTGCCGACGATTTCTTCGAGGGGATAGAAGTCGCGGCGAAGCTCGACACCACCGGATTCGAAACGCGTCATGTCGAGCAGGTTGCTGATCAGGCGACCCATACGCTCGGCTTCATCGGAGATGCTTTCGAGCAGCTCCTGCTGGGTTTCGAGCGGCAGGCGGGTGCCCTGAGCGCGCAGCGTGGAGGCGGCCCCGGTAATGGATGCAAGCGGAGTGCGGAGATCGTGCGATACGGCGCTCAGCAGCGAGCTGCGCATCTGCTCGGTTTGCATGCGAAAGCGGTTTTCCTCGGCGGTCCGCTGGCTGAGGGTGCGCTCGATGGCGAGCGCGGTCTGGCCGGCAAACACCTCCAGCAGATGCTGCTGCTCGGGAGCGAAGATGCGGCCCGCAGGGTCGGGCAGGACCGCCAGGACGCCGAAGGTTTCGCGCGCGCCGCGCAGAGGAAGATACAGGGCCGTGGCGCCGGGCAGAGTATCGGTCCGCAATCCGGCCTTATGTCCATGCTCGAAGACCCATTGCGCGATGGATTCCTCGGATGGCGGAACCGGCAGCGGATCGGATGTCCGGCGGCGGAAAGACAGCCGGCCATCGTCCTCCGGAAGGAACATGACCGCGCGGGTGCCGAATACCTGTTCGGCCAGAGCGGCCGCGGCGCGGGCGGCTTCAAAGATGCTCGATTCTCCGGCCAGGCCGCGTGACAGCCGGTATAGAGCTTCGGTACGGGACTCGCGTCCGGCGGCCTCGGTTGCGTGCTCGCGGAGACGAGCGGTCTGGGCACTGATCACCAGCGCCACGGCCAGCATTCCGGCGAAGGTCAGGACGTACTGATAATCCGATACGGCAAACGTCAGATACGGCGGTACGCAGAAGAAATCGAAGGCCGCGACGCTGAGGAACGATGCGGTGACCGAGACGCGGCGGGTGCAGCGCATGGCAATCGCCACCACGCCGCCGAGATAAATCATGGCGAGATTGGTGGGGGCCAGAGTATCGCGCAGAACCAACGCGACGGCGGTAGCGGTGGCGACGATCGCGGCCGCGAGCATTGCCTCCCGCATCTGTTGCATGGAGCCCAAGCCGTCAACAGTATCAGGTCTGGTCCGGTTTGTGGACTTCGTGCTCCAGGGAATTCAGAATCTCGCGGCGATGCAGTCCCTCCAGATCGTGCTCCAGCCTTCGCAGCGCCAAGCCAATGACATCGCGATGATGGAGCCGGGAGCCGATGTCGGCGTGCCCGGAAAGCCGCAGCCAGATGCGATGCAGGCGGTCGACGTCTTCCGGCCAAAGCCGCGGAGGATGCGGTCCCAGATTCACATAGACAGACGGGCGGTCCGGATTGGTGATTTCGAGCGAAAACGGCTGGCGCGGTTCGGGCAGCTTTTCCCAGGCGAGCCCGATGCGGCTGGCCAGTTCCTCGGATGCCATGCGCGCGGACACGCCGACGACCAGCTTGGAGGCCTGCAGGCGCGCGGCGGTTTGCACCATGGCGTCAAACGGATCGATGGCGGGAACTACCACCAGTTCCACGCTCTTGCCCTGTTTTTCGGCGAGCGAGACGACGTGGGAGAACAGCTCCTGTTCATCGCGGGCAAAGAGCTGCTGATCCTGGAGCTCGTATTCGGCCGCGCCCGCGGAAATCGGCCGGACGGTCATGACGACAATATCGTGGCGGCGGAGGTTGGTCTTCTCGAGCACTTTACTGAGGTGCCACAGCCGGCGATAATCCCGGACTGCCACCAGCACGCTGCCCGGCCGCGCATGCAACGTCGCGGAGCTGATCTCGGACTGATGATCCAGGTTGAATTGTTCAAGCTCGGCGGGATGCTCGCGGCGCTTGCCCAGGTTCACGCGTTCCGAAATCATGAATAAGGCGTACAGGATGATGGTGAAGGTAATGCCGTAGGCGGTCGCGATCTTCTTCGAAAATAGATTGGCGATGGCCACCAGGAAAAGGACGGAAGTGGTGAGGGCCAGGCCGATGGGCAGCTCGATGCCGCGTATGGTGATGTTGAACGGGAACTTGTATTCCTGATCGTGGCGCTGGTAGCGGAGGACCAATACTCCTAACGCTTTTAATGCAAAACTCCAGACGACGCCGAAGGCGTAGGCTTCACCCAGGATCAGCATATCGCCGCGGCTGAGGATGATGGTGATGATCTGCAACAGCGCCATCACGGTAAGGATGCGGTAAGTGGTCCCGAAACGACGGTGGGGCTTGCGGAACCAATCCAGCAATACGCCATCCTCGGCGACGCGGTTCATCACGCCGTTGACGCCGATCAGGGAGGTGTTGACGGCCCCAGCCAGAATCAGCACGCCCACGATCACCACGAAGACATGGAATCCGAGCTTGATCGCTACGGGTCCAACCAGGTTTTCGACCACGCCGCCGATGAGATTGTCGTAATACTTGCTGCGGACGGCATCGGGAATGATCATCACCGCCAGGATGGAGATCACGCCGGTGCTGACCACACAGTAGGTGCAGACGATGTTGGCGGTGAGGCGCAGGTTCTTGAGCTTGGGATAGGCTACCTCGCGATACACCTGGGCCAGGGTTTCAAAGCCGCTCATGGCGAGGATGGAGTGCCCGAATGCAACGATCAGGACGACGAAGGAGATCTGCGCCCAGAAGGTCCCGTTGAGCCAGCCGAGCGAGGTCTCATTGAGGTGAATGTTCGCGGGCGTCGGCAGGGGAGGAAGCGGCGCTCCGCCGTGGACGAACAGCGTCAGGCCGCACCAGATCAACAGGATCACGACCATCACGGTGGTGATTTTCATGATGTGCAGGGCCTTGGTGCTGGATTCCGGAACGCCTTTGATATTGCTCCACCAAAAGTAAATGGTGACGGCGACGCTAAAGAACACGGCAAACCAGTTCGCGTTGGTGCGCCAGGTCAGGTGCAGCGCCTGGCTCAGATCGTTCAACAGCGCGCCGAGGTACAGCCCCGCGCTGACCACGCTGATGGGGCCGGTGAGGATGTAATCGACCACCAGCGCCGCCACGGAGAGCTTCGCG
>DATIRX010000232.1:0-14742 GCA_035469225.1 Bryobacteraceae bacterium | reverse complement strand
TCACCGGCTTTCCGTCGAATGCAACCTTGGCCCAGGCACTGCGGCCCTATCCGCACTTCAGCAGCGGTCTAGGCCCGCAATTCGCGCCACTGGGGACAACCTCTTACAACTCGCTGCAAGCCAAGGTGACCAAGCGATTCTCGCACGGGATCGATTTCACTTATGCGTTTACCTACCAGAAGAGTCTGGTCTTTGGTTCGACGATCAACGATGTTTGGAACCGCGATGCGAACAAGCAAGTGCTGGCGGCTGAAGATCAGCCACTCCAGAGCGTGATGGCCTTCACCTACACCGTGCCGAAGATGAAAGGAATCAACGGAGTCCTGGCATACGCGCTGTCCGACTGGCAGATCGGCTCGATTCTGAAATACGCGAGCGGCTTCCCCATCCCCGTTCCGGGCGCGCAGAATAATCTCGCGACGGCTCTGTTCCAGAGCACGCGGGCCAACCGGGTGCCCGGGGTGCCGCTGTTCCTGGGCCGTACGGACCTGAACAGCCACATAGACCCGCGGACGGATTTCGTGCTGAATCCCGCGGCGTGGAGCGATCCGGCTCCCGGCCAGTGGGGCGTATCGGCTCCCTTTTACAGCGACTACCGCTACCAGCGGCGGCCGAACGAAGCGGTGAACTTCGGCCGCAACTTCCGGGTTGGGGAGCGGGTGTCGTTCCAGGCTCGCCTGGAATTCACTAATATCTTGAACCGGGCTCAAGCCGTCAATCCCGTCGCGACGAACGCCAAGGCCACCCAAACGAGCGCTAACGGTGTAACAACGGGCGGATTCGGCTGGATCAATTACACGCAGACGGGACAAAGCCCGCGGCAAGGGCAACTGGTATTACGGGCGACCTTTTGATCATCGCCAGACGCATCGCGGCCTGCAGACCCGCTGTCGTTAGCTTTTGTAGTTGTCCGGTTTTATTGACACGTGAGTTGTCCGGTCTGGTAATCATGCTACCCTCTTCGCCTTTGGTTTGGGGTGAGAGAGGATTCATCGTCGTCGCGGCCGTGGGAACGTGGGAATCGCCAGGGGGGATTTCCAAGGAGCGGCGGGAAACCGGTGTTTGGTTTTCCATGGCTCCGTCTTTTCCACGGCCCACCACGTGAGGTCCGTAGCGGATCGAGACGCTGCCATCCAGATGCTGATGAATGGTGACCGTCTGGCCCGCCAGCGTGTGCCGCCAACGAGTCTTGTCGAGTTGCCACCATTGGTCCCGGATGGCAACCGCGTTGTCCTTGCTCACCACTCGTTCGGTTTAGATCGAGAAGATCCAGTCCAGATCGCTGCGGCCGCCGGCGGCGATGCGGTCCTCGCTTCTTCTTGCGCGCCACCAGTCCGGCGCCTTACAGCGCCTGTTTCACCCAGCTGTAGCTGAGCCGGATGCCTCCCACTTCCCGGAGTTTTTCATGGAAGTGGCGCACGTTCAGATCGAAGTACTGATCGCGGTAGAGCGCCAGCACTCGCTCGGCGGTCTCCATCGGTATCCGGTGTATGCTGCGCTTGCCACGTCGCTGATCGAACAGCCCGTTATAGCCGCCCTCTTGATAGCGCTGCCTCATCCGCTGCATGTTGCGCACGCTCATACCCGCGATCTCGGCCGCCTCGATCCAGCTCAGGCTCTTGGCCATCGCTTTCAGAATCACGTCTTGTAGTTTCATCATCCGCTCTGTTTCTCGGAAGGGGATGGCTCGCTGGCTCGGATCCACCTCGCCAGCTTCTCCCCTCCCGGTCTGGACCGGACAACTAACTGCTAATTCCACCGGACAACTAGCGTGTTAACGACACACTCGGGACCTCTCCCTTCCAAAGCACAGTTGAGTGGGATAGAATCGGTCCATCTTATGGCACTCTCCTCCGGCGAACAACTTGGTCACTATAAGATCCAGTCACTGATCGGCAAGGGCGGCATGGGCGAGGTATACCTCGGCACCGACACCCGCCTCGACCGGTCTGTCGCGATCAAAGTCTCCTCTCGTGAGTTCAACGATCGATTTGAACGTGAGGCGCGCGCCATCTCGACGCTCAACCATCCCAACATCTGCACGTTGCACGATGTCGGCCCGAATTACCTAGTGATGGAGCACATCGAGGGCGAGACGCTCTCGAAGATCATCGGGCGGGGGCCGCTGCCGCTAGACAAAGCCTTGAGCTATGCCGTGCAGATCGTGGATGCGCTGGCGGCCGCGCATGCCAAGGGCGTAATCCACCGCGACCTGAAGCCCGGCAATATTATCATCACCAAGCACGGCGTCAAGGTCCTGGACTTTGGTCTCGCGAAGCTCAGTACGGAGAGGCTCAGCAGTGATTCCGCGAGCAGTATCGATACCATGACCGAGCCCATCACGCGAGCGGGCGCCGTCCTCGGGACGCTGTACTACATGTCGCCGGAGCAAGTGGAAGGCAAGGTAACCGACGAGCGGAGCGACATTTTCTCGTTCGGCGTGGTGTTCTACGAAATGATCACCGGTCAGCGTCCCTTCACCGGCGATACGCAGGCCGCCGTCCTGGCCTCAGTGCTTAAGGAGCCGCCGCCGCCGATGAGTCAATGGCAGCCTGCGGTACCGCGGCAGCTTGAACGCGTGGTGAGGAAGTGCCTGGAGAAGAAGCCCGATGACCGATGGCACTCCGCGCGGGACCTGAAGCCGACACTGGAACTGATCGATCTGGATGCGCCGGGCACGAGCATATCCAGCGCCAGCGCCAGTGTGCCCATCCCGGTGCAAACTCCCTCGCGAAGAAAATGGCTATGGCCAGCCCTCGCAGGGATGTTGCTCGTGATCCTTGCTGCCGGCGCCGGGGCGCTATGGCTGAAGCCGTCGGCGCCCGCCCGAGCGACGCGTTTCGAAGTCACCCTCCCGGAGGGAGTTCAGTTCAGCCAGTACGTCTCGGTTTCCCCGGACGGCCACAAGCTCGTTTTTAACGCGACGGGTGCGAAGGCCGGCCTATGGATTCGCGACCTGGATACGCTCCAGTGGCGGCAACTGACCGGCACGGAGGGTTCGTCGTCGCCCTTCTGGTCGCCGGACAGCCGCTTTCTCGGGTTTTCGGTTGGCACTGAACTCAAGAAGATCGAGGTTGCCGGCGGACCCCCGCAAACCCTGTGTACGTCGCCAGCCCCGGTGGGTACGGGCGCCTGGAGCAAGGACAACGTGATCGTATTCGGGGGCAAACCCAACGGCCCGCTGCGCCGCGTTTCGGCCGCGGGCGGGATACCCACGGACGTTACAGCGATTGACTCGAAGCGCGGCGAAACCTACCACCTGATCCCCACCTTTTTGCCGGACGGGAAGCATTTCCTGTACACGATTTCGGGCTCGCCCGCGGTGTCCGGAGTCTACGTCGGTTCCTTGGACGTCAAGCCGGCCGAACAATCCAAGGAACGCATTCTCACAACAACACTGGGTGCTCCCTATGTGGGCGGGAACATATTCTTCCTTCGCGAGGGCACGTTGATGGCGCAGCCGTTCGATGCCGGCAAGCTCCAGCTGCGCGGCGAGCCGGTTCCGGTCGCGGAACATGTCGGAGCGGAGTTGTCGGCCGGATACTTTGGCGTGTCCCCGACCGGCGTCCTGGCGTACCGTACGGGGGCGACCGTTACAGCCGGCCTGCAGCACACCTGGTTTGACCGCGAGGGGAAGGCGACAGGCACGTTCGGCGAGCCAAATAACGACTTCGGTATCAGGGTGTCGCCGGATGGGACGCGCGCCGCAGAACGAGACGCCAACCAGCAGACGCGAGGCGACATTTGGCTGCTGGAGTTTGCCCGTGGTGTCCGCACCCGCCTGACTTTCCGCCAGAGTTTAGGTTCGAACCCGGTATGGTCTCGGGATGCCAGCCGTATTGCGTTTTCGGCCGGCGACTCTCCGGACACGATCTACGAGAAATCTGCAAGCGGAGCCGGCGAAGAAAAGGAACTACTGAAGAGACCGGGTGAGATCAACTCGCCGACCAGTTGGTCCCACGATGGCCGCTTCCTGCTCTACAACTCGGTCAACGTGCCACAAACCGGAACCGACCTGTGGGTGCTGCCTTTGGAAGGCGATCGCAAACCGGTGGTGCTTCTAAGGACCCAGTTCGGTGAAGGCAACGCCAGTTTTTCGCCGGATGGGCGCTGGGTCGCTTACGTGTCGAACGAAACCGGCCGGAATGAAATCTATGTCAGGCCTTTTGTTGCATCCGGGTCCTCCGGCCCGTCCCTGGGGGAGGGCAAGTGGCAGGTATCCAAGGATGGTGGAACGAACCCCAAGTGGCGAGCCGACGGAAAGGAAATTATCTTCAACTTCGGCCTCGCCATCATGTCGGTGGATGTGAACGGTAGCGGCGCCGGGTTACAGATGGGGACACCCAAGCAGTTGTTCCTTGCTCCGGGCAATAACGGATGGGACGTAACCGGCGACGGCAAGCGCTTCATCATGATCGTTCCGCCGAATCAAGGCATGCAGACGGCCCCGACGCCGATTACCGTTGTCCTCAACTGGCAAGCGGACTTGAAAAAATAGGCGATAACACGGGTTGGACGTGCAGCGACCGGATGGTTAAATGACCCCCATGCGAAAACTCCGCACGCCTTTTTCGCTATTCGCTGCGATGGCGACCCTTGGGGCCGTCGCGCCTGTGCGCCGTATTAGAACGGCGGCTCCGATGATGGAGTCGTGCTGCCGCGGTGGCAGGTAAAGCAAGTCACGTGCTGTTTGCCGTCCCCGAAGGTGCCATTGATGGCACGCATCATGATGATCATCCGGGGGGGCAGTGGTCTTCTGGACCTTTGCGTCCGAGGAGCGATCATCCACGTGGCAATAGGCGCAGGTTCCTTTATCCAGAAGGCCCAACGCCTGTACGAAGGACTGCATGGTGGCCGGCAGATCGGCTCCGTGGAGTACCTGGATGTTTTTCCCGCCACCTCCTCCGACACCCTTACCCTTACCTCCGCCCTTGCCCCCACCACCGGCATCCGCGACCGTGAGAGTGCTGGCAGCCCTGGTCAGAAACTCGGCCACCACCGGAACCTGCTCGTCCGTGAGATTCGCACCCGCCGCCTTCATGCGAGTGACTGTGGTGGTCCACCCGCCGCCTTCTTGTTCTTGACGCGATCGAGCGAGCCCATGCCCGTCTCTGGAAAGCCGGCCGCCTCGAGGCGCTCATAGCCTGTATCATTTCACGATCTGATTCAGGAGATCCCGAGCCGGTTGAAACGCCGGGTTGAATTCCAGCGCCTTTCTCAGCGTCTCCTGCGCTTGATCGGGGTGCCCGGTGCGCAGGAGCGCCGTGGCAAGATTCGCGCGGACCAGAAGCAGCGCGGGGCTAATGGCGAGCGTCTCTCTCCACAGGCGCACGGCCTCTTCCAGATTCCCCGCCTGCATCTGGTATGCCCCCAGCGCCGCGCCGGCAGCATACTGTTCTCGGTCCCTTCGCCAGACCTCTTCATACAGAGGGCGCGCGTGCGCATCGTCTCTCCGGTCGCGGTAAAGCTGGGCCAGGTAGAGCAGCGTCTGAGGATCGCGGGCGCCTCGCGCGACCGCGTCTTCGAGCAGACGGAACGCGCGGTCGAGGTACACGGAGTTCTGCTCGCGCAGGCCCACCATGACGTAAGCCAATCCCAGGTCCCGCGCGCTGGCCTCGCCGCCGCCGAACGGCACGAGATCCGCGTATATAGACGGCGAAGCACTGACCGAGGCGGGTCGCCGTGGGATGGCGTGGTCCGTAAAGACGACATGTTCGATGTCGCTGGTAGGATTGCGCGGCATGTGGCAGGTTATGCAGTTGTCGCCATTGGCCTGCCGCGAGGCTTGTGAAGCGCTGCAGGAGGAAGTCTGATGGCAGGTCAGGCACTTGCCGCGAAAGTACACCGCCTTTTCAGTCGCGCTCGGAACGGAATGAGGATCGTGGCACGTGCCGCACCACAGCTTTTCGCCGCTCATTCGTTTGCAGGCGCTCTGGGCCAGGTTTTCGGCGTGGCTGGTCACGCGCAACTGCCCTGCGGAGCCGGAGCGCACAAACACCGTAAGAGAGTCCGCGAGGCGATCGCCGGGGTTCAACACCGGCTCGTCCTTTCCGACCTTCGGAACGCGGATTTCGCCGGAAAGGTGGCACTGCTCGCAGGTGCTATCGCGCGCGGCAGGAGCCAGCTTCGCCGGATTCACCATCGCCTTGCCGGTGGAGATGTGATCGCTTCCGGGGCCGTGGCATCGCTCGCAGGCTACGCCTCCCTCCGAAAAGGGCGGCGAGGCATAGGCATTCTGCGTGCCCGCGATCCGTCGAATCCCACTCGCGTGACACTGGAGGCAACCCGGCAGGATAGGCCGCGTCAGATACGGGTAGTCCAGCTCAGCTACGCCGGGTGCCGACCTCCACGAAGCCAAACTGCGAAAGTAGGCGACCGGTGCTTCATACAAGAATCCGTCGACGTTGAGGAGATAGCTGCGCGCGGCGTTTCCGCTGCCCACGAAGTAGTCCAGCGCGCGGCGTCCCTCTATCGGACGCGATGTGCCGGACTTGCCCTGCTGCCGGAAATCGAAGTAGTATCCGCTCGCGTCACGCCCCACGGCGTAGGCGAACGCGCCGCTCGCATCGCGAAACTGAGCCCGGTCGAATTGTTCCTTGGATTCCTGTGTTCCCACGCGGCCGCTGCTCTGAGCCATCTGCGTTCGCATGAAGCTGCGATAGATGGCTGCGTGACAGGAGGCGCAGGCCTGGCTCCCCACGGATTCCGCGCCGGCGGCGCCGAACGCAATCGTAAGCAGGGCGTATACAAGGCGCAACAGGTCGAGTGTATCACTGGTGGGTAGTCTAAGCGCCGTCGACGATTCCGAGTCACTTCTGAATCTTATCCCCTCCGGTGATCCGTCCACGTGGTGCGATCGAGCGCGCGAGTACCTCGGAAAGTCCGGCTGGCACAAGCTGGGTGATCTCCATGGTCGGATCGTTCCTGGCCGAGGCCACCACCGGCCGCCAAAAACGCATAAGCAATCTTCTTCTTTGTGGTCACAACTCACCTCGCTTGTCTTGCATGTGCTTTTGGATCAAGCGAGGCCGGCGTGGCCTCGCTGTCCTCCTGAATCGAAACTTCGGGAACTAGTACCGGGATTTCGAGGCCGCGGCAGGCTTGGTGCCGGTTGCGATCCAACGTCCGGACGGAACTCGAATCAGAAATACCGGCTTATTACACTGCGGCGGAAGGTTGAGTTTGAACGAAAGCTCGGCGTTGCCTTCGGCGCTGAGGGCTACAGAAGCCGTGTCGAACGCCACCTCGGCGGAGCCCGACGGGCTCCCGGGATTGCACACCACCGTGCCGACCACAGCGGTGACCGGGCCGGGGGTGCCGCTCGCGTTTCCACCGTTCAGAACCAGTCCTTCGACTTCGAAGGATCCCTCACCGGTATCGAGGTTGATTCTGGCGTTGCCATTTCTGGTGGTCCAGGGCCCGGCGCCGCTATGGATCTGACCGACGGGGTTATCGACGCCCGGCGCGGTGATGACTCCTTCGATTCCGCGCCAGCGCACTACCGTGTCCGTCTGGGCAAATGCTCCAGCACATAGTGCCAGTGTCAACAAACAAACTTTCTTCATGCGAATTCTATGTCCTTTTCGTGTTTTTGATTTGAATACCGGTTCTGATCGAGCGACCAGGCCGGCGAAAGCATCAGAGTTACCCGACAACTCTTTAGACTGAGTACTCAGACCGGCGGCTGTACGAAGATTGTGAAATCTTTGTGAAGACGGCTGCGATCCGGAGCGAACCCAGTCAGCCCTAGCCGCGTTTTATGGGCCTCAGACGGCTTGGCTGCCACTAGCCCACTGAACCCGGCGTCTGAGCCAAAATTGCAGGACGTTCGATCAAGTTTCTTGAACTCTACCGGCCGCATAATAAGACTGGGTCGCGAGAAGTACGGATCCCAAACAACTATAGAAAGAGACTGCTACATGAAATACGGTTGCGAAAAAAGCACAGACGGAGCCGAAGGCGTCCGTCACTCACGAAACAGGAGGCGTCTATGAGTCGTCGCGCTGAATCACTGGCGAATCGGATCGAGGAAGGCGCCACCGGCTTGGCCGCCTTTGCGGAGGGGTTTTCGGAAGCGGAGTGGCGTACACCGATGTCGGGTGGGAAGGACCGACGCTCCGTCGGCGTCATCGTGCACCATGTTGCCAGCGTCTACCCGATCGAGGTCGATCTGGCTCGAGCCATCGCCGCGGGCAAGGCTGTTACGGATGTGAGCTGGGAGGTGGTCGCCGAGCTCAATGGAAAGCATGCCCAGGATCATGCCGGCGTCACCAAGGCCGCCGCGCTCGAACTCTTGCGACAAAACAGCCGCCAGGCGGCAGCCGCGGTACGCGCGTTCACGGATGACGAGTTGGACCGGGCAGCGCCCTTCTCCCTGAGCTTCGGCGCGCCTGTCACCGCGCAGTTCGTCATCGAGGATCACGCACTGCGGCACAGCTGGCACCACCTGGCGCGCATCCGCGCCGCCCTGGGCCGTTGAGTTCGCGGCGGGAGTTCCTGCTTGACGAACTTCCGCTAATTGCGCCAGCCGACCTTACGGCAACTCGACGGTCGTTCTAGACCCGGCCACACGTAAGCTCTCCCGGTATTACCATCTCGTATCCGTGGTTCCGATATACTATCGAACTGGTACAAAAGGAGGCTGGCCGCCTCAAAATCGTCCAGGGAACGCGACATGAACATCCGCAAACTGCTCGATTGGCGCAAGCTTCTTATCTATTCGCATCGATGGCTGGGAATCGCCATCACGGCGATGTTCCTGGTCTGGACGCTCTCAGGCGTGGTTCTTATGTATTACGGCCACCCGCAAATCACTACCGGAGAGCGCCTGCTTCGACTGGAGCCCGTCGATTTTTCGACGGCAACGGTGACACCTGCGGAAGCGGCGGCGAGGGCCGGCATCAAACCGTACCGCGTTCGATTGTCCATGTACGACGGCCGGCCGGTGTACCGGTTCACCAGGGTGAGCATCGGCAACTGGTCCGCGGTCTATGCGGACACCGGTGAAGTCCTTCCCCGCATGGGCCGGGAGCAAGCGCTGAAGTGGATGAAGCAGTTCGCTCCCGAGTACGCATCCACCATGACCTACGATGCCTACCTGGAGAGCCCCGACGAGTACACGAGAATTCCCACACTGGCCGGATACGTTCCGCTGCATCGCATTGCGATGAACGATCCGGCAGGCACAGAATACTACGTCTCCGAAAAGAGCAACGACATCGTTCAGAAGACCGACCGGACGGGGCGCGTTCTGGCCATTTCCGGCTACGTTCTTCATAACCTGTTCTTCTTTCGGCAGCGCACCTGGTGGACACCGTTGCTGGATTTCATCGCCTGGACTGCCATGCTCATGGTGGTGACCGGCATCGTCGTCGGAATCTGGCGCGTGGCGCTCAAACCGCGGTTTCGCCATAAAGGAGTTCAGTCCTACACACCCTACTCCGGCTGGATGAAGTGGCACCACTATGCCGGCCTGCTCTTTGGCCTGTTGTCGGTCTCCTGGATCCTGAGCGGGATGATTCCCATCAGCACGTTCCCCATCCCCGGGTGGACCGAGGTTTCCAAGCGCGTCGAAAGCAACGGCGAGGGCTTCATCATGGGGACTCCCGTTATTTCTCCCAGATCGACGATGACCAAGGACATGGCGCGCGCCATCACGGGCGGCCCGTTGAACCTGCAACCACTCCAGTTACAAAACGTGCGGAACGCCATCGGGAAGATCCGGGAAAAGTTCGCTCCGAAGGAAGTGGAACTCATCCAGTTTAGAGGCGAGCCCTACTTCCTCGCCTACCAGCCGCCCACGTCCCAAATGGAAGCCGCGCATTGGACCACGAACAACGCGATCAACGCCGTGAATCTCCCGCAGGACAACCCGCACCTGTTCGTCTCCATCCAACATCCAGAAAACGGCGTGATGACGTCGTTCAGCAGGGAAGTGATGGAACAAGCGTCCCGGGAAGCCATGCCGAATGTTCCCGTCCTCGCGAGCGATTGGCTGACCGATTACGACAACTACTATCACCAGACCACCACGTCATTCGAACTGGGCCGGCACAAGCCGGCGTACGTGCTGCCGGTGCTGCGCGTGCGCTACAACGACGAAGATCGGACCTGGCTGTATTTCACGCCGTCCCTGGCCCAAATGGTCAAGTTCGACAAGCTCGATCGCGCGAACCGATGGGTCTATTACGGTCTGCATGTGATGGACTGGCCGGGTCTGTTCAATCGCCGGCCGCTGTGGGACATTGTGACCATCGCATTGTTGGCCGGCCTTGCGGCGATCAGTATCACGACGCTGTTGCCGGCCTTCCGCCGCTTGAAGCGGCATGTGGTTCATGGCTGGAAATGGGCGGTCCCGCCGAAAAAGGTGCGGACTTCTCCAAGCCCGGGATGGGCTATGTCCGACAGCGATCGCACCGCCGGAGACTGACAGCTGCCACCGCAGAGGTTGGTATCGCCACGCCCCTTGTGCACCCGCCCCGACTTCAGAAGGTAACGCGCGCTGCTTCGGCGAGGACCATCTCTTTATAGACAGGCAGCGCCCAGCCCTCTTTCACCAGCTCATCGTATCTCTGCGCGACTTTGGTGTAGTAGTCCTTGGGATTCTTATAGAGCTTCTTCAACTGGTCCTTCGAAAGCGCCATTTCGAAGTTGCCGAGACCGCACAGTTGAGCGTCAGGATCCTGACCGTTGATCCGTCGCTCGGCGATGAAATGATTGGGATTCGGAATCCGCGGATCGGCGGCTTCGTCCGGAACGTGGTAGCTCTTCACCGGCACGTCCACATAGGTGTTGCGGATGCCGCCTTTGACGTTTCCGAACTCGTCCAGCGCGAACAGAACGCCCTTATCGCGATCGAGCTTGGGCTTGTTGTCCGGATTGAAATCGACGTAATACCGGTCGGCATGGGGAGGCGCAATGCCTTTGTCGACCCATGCGAAAAGCTTGTCGAGGGCAACGGCCATCTCCGCTCCCAGGGGATACCTGCTGATCGGATATTTGCAGGGATCGGGGTAGTATTGGCCGGCTGCACGCGCATCGATATGGGCCATGCCTGCAAATTCATAGACGCGAAGCTTCTCATTGTCCGGCTGCGTGGTCCCGTTCCCTGCGAAAGCCTCCCGCATGGTGGGCACCAGGATCGTGGGGACGTCGATCGCCGGAATCTGACCGTTGGCGCTGGTAGGCATGAACCCGTCGTAAATCGGCTTCAGGTCCGCGCGTCTTTGCGCCATGTGGGCGTTGGCGAGGTAATTCTGGGCCACGGCAGCCGAAGCCGATGAACCGGCCAGGATCATTTTTCGGACGGTGAGGCCGCTCAGAGGATTGTCTTTGCGGTCTGACTTGAGGAGCGCTCCTACCTGCGCCAGGATGTCGTTGGCGGACCCGTTCGGAACGGTCAAGTCTTTGTAGCGCGGCTCATTCGCCGCGGCGAGTCCTGCCGGCGTCGTGGTCAGGATCTCGAGCCCCATGACCCCGGCCGTCATGGCATAAACCTGCGTGAAGTGAAACACCCACGGATTGCCGCTCGGGTGCATCGATTCGGCCAGGACTAGACCGTTGAACTTTGCGTTGTCTTTGGGTTTGCGGATGACGATGCGGGTCTTGTAAGGCATGCCGCCGGAGGTCGTTCCCGAAACGAAGTATTCCCTCGCCTCATAATTGAATTTCGTGTAGGTGTCTTTTGGCGGGACGCTGGTTTTCTTCGCGTCGTCGTAGTCATCCATGAAGGTCTCGTAGAACTCGCCGGGACCGGTCACTTCGATGGCAGCCGGGATGGGGGCGGCTATCTGTTTTACGGGTGCCGCAACCGCCTGGGCGCCGCGTCCTCCCCCGCGTCCGCCCCGGCCGGCACCGGCGGGTCCCGCCTGAACGCCGCCTTGAGCCGGGTTTTGTCCGGGCACGGGAATAGGCAACTGACCCGAAACGGTCATCACGCTGGCCGCTGCGACCAAGACTGTCAATGCGATCTTCGCCGGTAAACGCTTCATGGCGCTCAAGCTCCTGGTGTATTCGCGAGCCTTTCCGATGAAATCAAACGTTCATAATCTCGAAGCACCGTTCAAGGCTCTTCACCGGATCATTGCCCATCGCAGGCCGCCACTCGTGGGCCACAAATCCGGTGTATCCGAGATCGGCGATCGCGTTCGCGATGAACCGGAAGTTGAGTTCCTGTTTGTCGTCAATTTCCTGGCGGCTGGGCACTCCGGCGACGTGGATGTGGCAGATGCGGTCGATGTTATCGCGCAGGGTCCGCGTTACGTCGCCATCAGCGATCTGAGCATGGTAAATATCGAACAGGATTTTCACGCGCGGTGAATTGACGCGCTTGCACACATCCAGACCCCATGCCACATGATCGAAGACCTGATCGGTACGCTGGTCCGCGGCGACCTTGGAGTTCGTAATTTCCATGCACACGTTGATGCCCTTTTGTTCGGCATAGCCCTTCACGCGGTTCAGGATCGCGACGGCGTTGTCGGCGCCTTCCTCCCTGGACATACCGCGACGTTCGCCGGGGATGGCAATGAGAACGGAGCATCCCACTCTCGCGCACATGTCGATTCCAGCATGAGTGGCGTCTTCGATCTGGTTGTGGAGTTCCTTACGGATCAATCCGTTTTGGAAACTGGTTCCCGTGCCCGTCATCATGCCGGGCGCCAAGCCATTTTGCGTGAGGATCGGCACCTGCTGTTCGGTGGGCAGATCTACGCCCTTGTAACCGATGCGGGCGAGAATCTTGCACCTCTCCTCGAACGAGGCCGTCGAGCCTGTCCAGACAGAAGCCATCACGCTTTGCTTGATGCGCGTACGGGGAGCTGGCGGCGTCTGCGCGGATAGTCGACCGGCAATCCCCGTGATTAGGGGCACGGCCATGCCTGTTAAGAGTGTTCTTCGTTCCATCGGCAGCCAATATACCATGCAGGTGCGGTAGCCGGATCGGCCGGAGGTTTTCTATGTCCGGCTGGGTCCAGACTATGGGACTCCGCGGGATGCCCGCAAACCAGGACCGGGGATGTCAAGCTCACTGGGCCTGTCGGTACCGCGAACGGCGAAGCAGCCCGCCAAGGATCTCCTGAATCAGATCGTGAAATGATATAAGGTGTGAGCTTCTCGAAGCTGCAGGCGGTGATTGCCGCGGGGGTTGTCGCTGGCTGCCTGGCAGCGGCCTGGATGTACACGCGGAGGCATCCGATCCCGTCATCCAGCCCGCAGACAGCCAACCCAAGAGATGCATACGCAGACGCCGCAGTCTGTGCGGACTGCCACGCCGACAAGGCCGCCGGTTACCAGAAGACGGGCATGGGACGATCGTTCGCCCGTGTGCTTCCCGAAAACGCACCTAAATTCGGAAAGCCTTTCCATCACAAGCCGTCGGACAGCTACTTCGCCATGATCGCGCGCGATGGCAAGCTATACCAGCGGCGGTGGCAGCTCGGATTCGACGGGAAAGAGACCAACGTCGACGAAAAACAAACAGATTTCGTCGTGGGCTCGGGAAATCATTCGTTCACCTATCTTCATCTCACCAGCCGCGGCGCGCTTCAGGTCTTGCCCTTGAGCTGGTACTCGGAAAAGGGCGGCTACTGGGACATGAGTCCCGGCTACGATCAGCCCGACTATCCGGGCTCGGTTCGTCCGGTGCACTACGAGTGCATGTCCTGTCACAACGCCTATCCCAAGATTCCCCAGCCGCTTGAATCCACCGCGAGCGCGGAAATGATCTTTGCCCAGCCGATTCCGCAGGGCATCGATTGCCAGCGATGCCACGGACCCGGACAGCGGCATGCGGATCTCGCGTCGGCGGGCGGCCAGCCGGAGCAAATCCGGGCCGCCATCGTCAACCCGAAGCGCCTGGATCCGGATCGGGAACTGGAGGTTTGCCTGCAATGCCACCTGGAGACCACCAGTCTGAATCTGCCGCATGCAATCCGCCGGTTTGACCGAGCGCCCTTCTCGTACGTCCCAGGACAGCCGTTGGGCGATTTCAGCGTGGAGTTCGACCGGACCGGCGGCAACACCTCCAGTAACAACGAACGTTTCGAGATCGCGCACGGCGCCTACCGTCTGCGGCAATCGCAGTGCTATCTGAAGAGCGCGGGCAAGCTGCGTTGCACCACGTGCCATGATCCGCACGACATTCCGCGAGGACCGGCGGCAACCGTGCGCTATAACGGCGTATGTGCCACGTGCCATGCGGAGATGCTGCAGCGCGCCGCGGCCTCCGGGCCACATGCAGCCGGAGCCGATTGTATCTCCTGCCATATGCCGAAGCGCAGAACCGACGACGTGGTGCATGTGGTCATGACCGATCATTGGATTCAGCGGCGCAAACCGTCGGGAGATCTTGTGGCGCCGAAGGCGGAAGTCATCGAGTCCGCGGCCGAATATCAAACCGTCGTGGTCCCTTATTATCCGGCTCCGCTCGCCAGTACTCCCGAGAACGCCTTGTACACCGCCGTCGCCCAGGTTCGCGATCGGCGGAATCTGACGGAAGGCCTGCCGCGGCTGGCGAATCTATTGGAGCGATACCATCCCGAGCAAGCCGGTTTCTATGCGGAACTGGGCCTGGGCTACCGCGCCGCGGGCGATTTGGCGAAGGCGGTCCCGTATTTAGAGGAGGCCCAGCGCCGGGAGCCGACCGCGTTCCGCATGGTCCAGCTCGGCAACGCGCTCATGGAAAACCGGCAGCTCGCACAGGCGGAAGCGGTGTTGCGGCGCGCCGTTGGCCTGGCTCCCGAC
>DATIRX010000231.1:0-1710 GCA_035469225.1 Bryobacteraceae bacterium | reverse complement strand
GCTGGAACAGCTGCGGGCGCAGAATGTGCATCTTCCGGTGATCGTGATGTCCGCGTTCGGAACGGTGGAGATCGCGGTCGAAGCCATGAAGAAGGGCGCGGTCGATTTTATACCGAAGCCGTTTTCCCTCGACCATCTGAGCGTAGTCGTGGAAAAAGCGCTGGAAGTCCGCAAGCTGCGCGACGAAAATCGCGAGCTGCGCGAGGCGCTGGGACAGCGCTACCAGTTCGAAAACATCATCGGGCGCAGCGCCGCCATGCAGAATATCTTCGCGACGATCACGCGGGTGGCCGGCACGCGCGCCACGGTTTTACTGGCGGGAGAAAGCGGCGTGGGCAAAGACATGATCGCACGCGCGATCCATCAGCACTCTCCGCGCAAAGACCGGCCCTTCGTGAAGATCAACTGCACAGCCATCCCGGAAAACCTGATGGAAAGCGAGTTGTTCGGCTACGAAAAAGGCGCCTTCACCGGAGCCAACACCTCCAAGCCCGGCAAGTTCGAACAGGCCGATACGGGCACGGTGTTCCTGGACGAGATCGGCGATGTGCCGGGATCCATCCAGGTGAAGCTGCTGCGGGTGCTGCAGGAACGCGAGTTCGAGCGGCTGGGCAGCAACAAGACGCTGCACACGGACGTCCGCGTGGTGGCGGCCACCAACGTGGACTTGCGCGCCGCGCTGGAACAGGGGACCTTCCGCGAAGATCTTTATTACCGGCTCAACGTGGTGCCAATCGATATCCCGCCGCTGCGCGAGCGGAAGGAAGACATCCCCTACCTGGTGGAACATTTCGCCAAGAAGTTCGGGGGCCAGATCAGCGAAGGCGCGATGGAGCGGCTGATGAGTTATCACTGGCCGGGCAACGTCCGCGAACTGGAGAACGTGGTGGAGCGCAGCATTTTGCTGGCGCAAAATCCGCGCCTGGAAGCCGGCGATGTGCGGATCGACACAGCTCCGCGCCGGCAGACCGCAGCGGGCGGGCAGGATAACTTTCTCCCGGAGGGAATGACACTCGACCAATACGAGCAGTCTGTGATCCGCGAGGCACTGAAGCGCGCAAACGGCAACAAAAGCCAGGCCGCGCGGCTCCTGGGACTGACCCGCAACGCGCTCCGGTATCGTCTGGCGCAGATGGGGATGGATAGCGAGCCGGGCTAGCCCGCCTACATCTTGGTTTTCAAGATGTCGACCAGCTCCTGCACCGATGCCGAGCTCTTGGCGAGCATCGCTTTTTCCTCGTCCGTCAGCTTGATCTGGTAGATCTGCTCGATGCCCTTCGCGCCCAGCTTCACGGGTACACCGACGAACAGACCGTTGATGCCGTATTCGCCTTCAAGATACGCCGCGCAAGGCAGAACTTTCTTCTTGTCCTTCAGGATCGATTCGACCATCTCGACCGCCGCGGCTGACGGCGCATAGTAGGCGCTGCCGGTTTTGAGGTATTTGACGATCTCAGCGCCGCCGTTGCGCGTGCGGTCGACGATGGCGGCCAGTTTATCCGGCGCGATCAATTCGGTGAGGGGAATGCCGGAGACGCCCGACAGCCGGACGACGGGCACCATGGTGTCGCCGTGTCCGCCCATCACCACTGCCGTGACATTCTCCACTGAAACGTTCAGTTCCTCCGCGATAAACGTGCGGAAGCGCGCCGAATCCAGAACGCCGGCCATGCCAATGATACGGCTCTTGGGGAATTTCGAGGTCTTGAG